>NZ_JAVAXX010000185.1:0-13322 GCF_042709275.1 Bacillus sp. LR_5
CAGCCCGATATTATTATTAATACATTTCCGATGATCGTCGTGCCGGAATACAGACGCCGAACTGGAAGAGTCATTCCTACCTTCAACGTTATGACTGATTTTTGTCTTCATAAAATTTGGGTTCACGAAAACGTGGATAAATATTATGTGGCGACAGATTACGTGAAGGAAAAACTGCTGGAGATCGGCACTCATCCAAGCAATGTAAAAATCACAGGAATTCCAATCAGGCCGCAATTTGAAGAATCCATGCCTGTTGGCCCGATATATAAAAAGTACAATCTTTCACCAAACAAAAAAGTGCTTCTGATCATGGCAGGTGCTCACGGTGTATTAAAGAACGTAAAAGAGCTGTGCGAAAACCTTGTCAAGGATGACCAAGTGCAAGTAGTTGTCGTGTGCGGGAAAAATACGGCTTTAAAAGAATCTTTGAGTGCGCTTGAAGCGGAAAATGGTGACAAATTAAAAGTTCTGGGCTATGTGGAGCGCATTGATGAGCTATTTCGGATCACAGATTGCATGATTACCAAGCCCGGCGGCATTACTTTGACAGAAGCCACAGCCATTGGAGTGCCTGTCATTCTGTACAAACCCGTGCCTGGACAGGAAAAAGAAAATGCAAACTTCTTTGAAGACCGCGGAGCTGCCATCGTTGTGAACCGTCATGAAGAGATTCTCGAGTCAGTCACTTCCCTTCTTGCAGATGAAGATACCTTGCATCGCATGAAGAAAAACATTAAGGACCTTCATTTAGCAAACTCCTCTGAAGTGATTTTAGAGGATATCCTGAAGGAATCAGAAATGATGACCGCCAAACAAAAAGCCAAAGTGCTATCGTAATGGCGTACTTGAGAGCATACGAAAATCGTGTGCTCTTTTTATTTATATTCAGCCATTAATAAAAGCGGTTACATTTTTTTATGAAACTTCCCCTTCTTTTGAAAAATAAGCCGTTTCGAAACTTGACGGGTGCTCCCAGATGGTGTATAGTTGAACCATCATTTAACAATGAATCAAAGTTAGATGATGACAAAATTTTTTTTAGCACATGAGTGCTACAGTACTAGGAGGAATTAAGCAATATGCAAAACGGTAAAGTAAAATGGTTCAACAACGAAAAAGGATTCGGCTTCATTGAAGTTGAAGGCGGAGACGATGTATTTGTTCACTTCACAGCTATCGAAGGAGATGGATACAAATCATTAGAAGAAGGACAAGAAGTTTCTTTTGAAATTGTCGAAGGTAATCGTGGACCTCAAGCTTCTAATGTTGTAAAACTCTAAACTCAATACATGATGATGAGATGACAAATAGAGGAGAGGCATTCGCCTCTCCTATTTGATTTTCATCTGGATTTCAATCGCCAAAATGTTTTGTTTACACCTCTGTTCAATCTCTTCAACATACTTTTCCATTGATGGTTTTCCTTTTTTCGCGATATCCGCCAGTTCTTCTAAATCACTGTATATTTCTATAAATGTTTTGTGAAGGATCAACTTCAAGTCTTTATCATCCATAGCTGCGTTCCCCTTCTCTATCAAGATACCTCAAATAGTAAAACAGTCCTATTTATTCTGGTTCAATAGTTATATCGGCTTATTTTTATTTTCTTTTCTATTTTGGTACATAAATTTCAAAAAAACTCTGCAAAATAATGGCGGAGGTGTTTTTTGTGACTTCAGAATTTCATAATGAGGATCAGACTGGCTTTACGGATAAGCGGCGGCTGGAACTAGCGGTGGAAACAGCGCAGAAAACAACAGGAGCCGCGACGAGAGGCCAAAGCAAAACATTAGTCGACTCTGCATACCAAGCCATTGAGGATGCTAGAGAACTGTCACAATCTGAAGAGCTGGCAGCTCTCGGTGATCCTGAATTTGTAAAGCAGCAACAGCAGCTGCTAGATGATAGCGAGCATCAGCTGGATGAATTTAAAGAATAAAAACCGCAGCTTCTGCGGTTTTTATTTTTAGTGATTGGTTAAGACATCTCCGTATTGTTTCAACTTTTCACCAACCGTACATTTATTGATACAAAATGAATGCGCATAAGTTTTGCCAAATTCTTTGCGAAACTGCTTCTTAATAAAACAGTCCTTGCAATACTCATCGTGCAGTTCTGTCAGTTCTTTAAAGATCATTTTCTTATCCAATATCGTCATCTCCGTTACGGTCTAATTTCGTGTGGCTTTCTACGAATTGATGGGATAGAATTTTTTTAGCGAGGCCGTCAGCTTCCTGATTGTCTTTTCGTTGTATCGTTTCGTAGGTTGGAGTAAGCTTCAGCGATTCAAGGAGTGCTTCTATTTTGTCGAGCCATTCATTATGAGATGGATCATAACAAGGCCAGCTGCCGTCAAGCTGATTCAGCACAACAAGCGAGTCCCCTTTGATTGTAATTGAATTTCTGCTTGCCCCAAGCTCTCTTACTTCTCTTATTGCTTCATAAAGCGCTGCGTATTCAGCTTCATTATTGGTTTTCAGCCGGAAGCTTTTATTTTTTCTCAAGCGATGCCGGGTTCCTCCCAATGAATAATAGATGACGATCCCGAGACCGGCCAATTCGCTCTCCTTATCGAAACTGCCGTCAAAATAAACAGTAATGTCATCAGGCTCTTGAGCAAGCTCCTCTGTCAGCTTTTCCAATTCCTTCAGCGTCCAGCTGCCGCCTTTCTCGTCTTCGAACTCTAGCTCCTTCATGTATGGAAAACGGCCAAGTTCTCTGGCAAGCATACGTGCCTGCTGTGCTGTCAGCCAGTCTTCGCTAAAAAATGAGACGGATCCCGTTCCTTTTGCTTCTATTTTCAAATGCGGTCTGAGCTTCATTACAATCACCTTACCATTCATTAGTTGCCGGGCATATGCTATAATCAAACCAATCTTACCCCGGAAAGGAAGCTTTTTCATCTTGTTTAATAATTCGTTTTGGATCTTTTTTGCGATCATTCATTTTATCATTGTTCTTTTATTTTATAAAGGATTTGGCAAAATGGGGCTGTTTGTTTGGATCGGTTTTGCGACAGTCTGCGCCAACCTCCAAGTCGTCAAAACAGTGGAACTGTTTGGCTTAACAGCGACACTCGGGAATGTGATGTATGGCACAATCTTTTTTGCGACAGATGTGCTGAATGAAAAATACGGACCAGCTGAAGCCAGAAAAGCGGTATGGCTCGGATTCTCAACGCTCCTGACGCTGACATTTGTCATGCAGGGCGTGCTGCTTTTCGAACCGGCTTCCAGCGACATATCACAAACAGCGCTGGAAACGATCTTCGGATTCCTTCCGCGAGTTGCGTTAGGAAGTCTGCTTGCCTTTATCTTCAGCCAAACGCTGGATGTTTATGTATATTCGGCAATTAGAAGGATATTTCCTTCTGATCGGCTTTTATGGCTCAGAAACGGCGGCAGTACAGCAGTCAGCCAGCTGTTTGATACATTCATATTCACTGCAGTCGCCTTTCTCGGCATTTATCCGGCAGGCGTGTGGCTTCATATTTTTATTTCTACATATTTGATTAAGTTTGCGGTATCTTTGATTTCATTGCCTTATGCTTATGCAGCCAAAAAAATGATACCTAAAGATGAAAGGAGTTCATAATGCCTACAGAAATATACGTAGACGGCGCAAGCGCTGGTAATCCCGGACCTTCCGGTATCGGCATTTTTATCAAACATGAGGGAACAGCAGAATCCTTCTCTATTCCAATCGGAGTGCATACAAATCAAGAAGCGGAATTTCTTGCATTAATTGAAGGGATGAAGCTATGTGCAACGCGCGGGTATCAATCGGTTTCCTTTCGAACCGATTCAGATATTGTGGAACGCGCCACTGAGCTTGAAATGGTTAAAAATAAAACGTTTCAACCGTTCGTAGAAGAAATCATCCGATTAAAAGCGGCATTCCCTCTTTTTTTCATCAAATGGATACCGGGCAAGCAAAACCAAAAAGCCGATCTTCTGGCAAAAGAAGCGATTCGGCTGAATGAAAAGAATTAAATCTTGATCATTGGTTCATCCTAATGGCGAGGTGAACTAACATGAAAAAGAAAGATAAAGGCCGGCTGACCGGCGGTGTTACTCCGCAAGGCGACCTGGAAGGCAATACACATAATGACCCTAAAACAGAGCTTGAGGAGAGAGCAAAAAAAAGCAATACAAAACGCTAGAGAAGATCTAAACGATCTCTCTAGCGTTCAGCTTTTCAAGCATACGCTCAATTCCTTTGATTTGGTGGCGGCGAAGCATGTCAGCCGCCTGCTCCATTTGCAAAGTAAATAAAGCGTCTTTCAGTGTGCAGGCCAGCGGCACTGAGCAATGAATTTCCGCAAGCTTCCTCGACATCTCCAAATCGCTTAAACCTTGCTGAATTTTTCCCTGCTGTCCTTTTGGAAGAAGAGAAAGATTTTCCAATAAACGGTCAATCGTTTCGTATTCACGAATCAGTTTGTAGGCTGTTTTTTCTCCAATCCCTTTGACTCCGGGATAGTTATCACTGGAATCTCCCATAAGCGCTTTAATATCAATCAAAGCCTTCGGCATTACGCCTGTTTCTTCATAAAAAGTCTCTTTTGTATAGACTTTATAATTTCCGATTCCTTTTTGAAGCAAAGCAACGCTTACTTTATCCGTTAACAGCTGAAGTAAATCTCTGTCTCCTGTTACGACCGTAATGTCCGCTTCATTCGCAAATAAATCGGCAAGAGTACCGATACAGTCATCCGCTTCATAGCCGGCAAAGCCAATATTCATAATTCCAAGCTCTGCGGCTGCTTCCTTTGCCAAATCAAACTGCGGAATCAGCTCCACAGGCGGCGCGCTGCGGTTAGCCTTATAATCTTGGAACAAGTCATTTCGGTACGTTTTGCTCCCCATGTCCCAGCAGCAGACGACGTGTGTCGGCTGGAATGTTTCCACAGCTGTAATCAAATGCTTTAAAAAGCCGTTGACGCCATTCGTCGGCACCCCGCTGTCATTTATCATAAAGTTGCGATGTACGGCCGTGGCAAAAAAGGCCCGGAATAAAAGAGCCATGCCGTCAACCAGCAATAGTTTATTATTATTCATCAAATAACTCCCTTTTCTTTCATTCCTTCTATTTTATCATAAGCAGCCCAAAAATAAAAAACAGTATCTCTTTAATTAGAGATACTGTTTGGATATTTATCAATCGTTGTGTCTTTTGTTGCTGGCGATCAGCTTTTCAGCTTCGCGTCCTGCGTAAGAGTCAAAATGGGTTTGAAATCCGTTTTTCTTTTTGGCATTGTTATTCGCCTGTGCATTTCTGTTTCCGAGCTTTGTTCTGCCCAACATGAATCCCCCCTTACGTCGGATGCATATAGTATATGCTTCCGGCAGGAGGTTCACTCGCGACAGGATCATCCAGCTTACATGCGGCTTACGTATTCTCTGACCATTTCTTTTGATACAAGCCGTCTTGTCGGGACGATGCCTTTTTTAGCGAGCTGATTCATTTGCTCGGTAATTTCATTAATTGCATCTGTAGTATAAGGCTCATCGTTTCTGCATTTAGCAACAGCTTCTTCAATCGCCAATTCACGCATATTTTCAAGACGCATAAATGCTTTGATATGCTCGTGCTGTTTTGATGAATGTGCTGAAATTGCTTTATGTACCTCTGACATTAATCGTTCATCTCGCTTTTTTCTATTTAGTCTATCATGACTTGAAATACAAGCCAACTGAATTTTACATTTTTATTGTATTGTCTGAATTTTTCCAGGAGATGCACGCCTGGTACGCCATTTCAATCTCTTTCGCATGTTCCCCTTCCGCATATCCTCTTAAATATGTCTCTTTTTGATCCGTTATTTGCGCGATTGCTTTTTCACCCATATCTTCCTGTAAGCGTCTGAGGTGAGCTGTGTAATGAGAGATCAGGCTTTCTTCTTCATTTTTTATCCATGCCTCTGTGATTTTCGTAAGTTTCATCCGTACAGCTTCGATAAAGGCCGCTTTTCCTTTCTGCTCAAAAAACTGCTTCGGTGATTTGACCTCTTTTAGTTCCTGCTCAAAAGCACGTTCTTCTATTTCCGGTTCAACTTCCTTCAACTGTATGCCGTTCGAATGCTGATCACCCGCATAAACGGAAAAATAACCGTCCTCGTTTAATGTTTTTTGAAATTGATCCAGCCATTCTTCATTGATATGCCGTTCGATGAAACCGCTCATGCGAACATCAAGCGTTTTGATTTCCTGAATATATTCAAATTGATATTCATGTAAGGCTGTTGTCATCGCTTTACTGACGTTCTTTTTCCAATCCCCGTTTTGCAGTCCAGGATGAAATGCCGATTTTAATAAATCATTTGCAAAATATGATAATCGCTGTGCAATGTGATATAGCTGCTCTCTTGTATCTTTTTTTACTTTTTCAATGATGGTATTTGAGTTCCGCCGTTTCTCGATATCGGCCGCTGTCCGCTCAAATGACAGCATAAGGCGCTGTTTCTGCGCTTCCTTCTCTTCTCGGGACTGATGCTGGGATTGGTGAAGCTGAAAAACGGTTTCGCATAGTTTGTCTGCCTCCGAACTGAGCTGCGCTGCTGACGCTTTTTTTACGTCCACTTCGATAAACCGGTCTAAGTGTTTTCTTACTTTTGAGAACTGATTGTAAAATGACTCCGGTTTTCCCACCAGTTCCTCCTTACTTGATACGGTAAAGAGCTGCGGTTCATAAACCCCTTCTTTTACAAGCTCTGCGCTGACATAATCGGTCACTGTTTCGAGTTCTGTTTTATCTTTTGCAAGGTCTGCAGCATTAATAATAAAAAACATTTTATCCATGCTGAGCGATTCTTTCACAAGTCCAAGCTTTCGCAAAAATGAACGGTCTCCTTTTGAAAAAGAGTGCTGATAATAAGTCATATAAAAAAATGCATCGGCATCTTTGATATATTGGAATGCCAGTTCTGTATGCCGTTTATTCATGCTGCTCGCGCCGGGTGTATCAACAATCGTAATCCCTTTTTCAGTGAGCGGGCATGTATAGTAGACCGTTACCTCTTTCACAGCACAGGCCGTTGTTTCCTCTGCTACATACGGCTTTAATTCAGATAGCGGAATCGTTAATTTCTTCTGTTCCTGTATATACTGCTGATACTTCTCATATGCAAGCAGGAAATTGCTGATCAATTTCACGTGTTCTTCCTGCAGCCTGTTTTTTTTGACTGCCTTTTCCCACTTCTCTGTGAAGGAACGGCCTGCCGGTTCCTTTGGTATTCCGGTGAGCTGCAAAATTTCAGCCGTTATGTCATCCTCTGTCTTAAACACTACATCCGCTGTTTTGTTTAAGTTGCCATTGATTGGCTTTGTGATCTTGTTAATTGTCGCTGTGGTTGGCGTTGGTGAGGATGGCAGCACTCTTTCGCCGACAAGCGCATTGGCAAATGATGATTTCCCCGAGCTAAAGCCTCCAAAAAGAGCGAGTGTAAATTTCCGTTCCTCAAGCCTTTTCACCCTTTCACGAAACGCTGAAGTTTGCTTTAACAACATGCTGCATTCGCCTAAAAGGTCAGACAAAGTGTAAAAGCGTTTGATTTGGTCTTGAAGCGGCATTTCTTGTTCCATTTTGATTTCTGATTTCGGCATCGGCTGCGCCGTCAGCTGGCTTCGGCCTTGTTTCTGCTCTGGAGCCGCCACTCTTGTTTTCTTCGATTTAAACCATTCTGTGTCTATATGCATTGGGCATGCGGACTCTTCTTCCCAAATGGCCCACAGGCGATCGGTTTTCTCTCGGGCATTATTCTCTAAACGCGCCTGTTCTTGAAGAAAGACAAGTTTTTCTGATTCTTGGACGAGCCGGTCGTTAATTGTTTGCACATCTTTGGAAACACGCTCTTTCACCATAGCGGAGAGCACCTTTATGATGTCTGCGGCTTCTCTTTTCGCCTCTTTCCGGATGAGCTCTGCCAAGTCTTTTGTATATTGCAATACATATTCAGAGGAAAAGGCTGCACCATGCTTGACCGCGCATTCAATGATGCTTATATCAAGCGGTGTGCGATAGGCCTGAATCAGCTTTTCACTTTCAGCAGTATAGACATCAAATGCCTTGGCGAGTTTATGAAGCGTGTCTATTATATGCCAATCCGCTTCGGCCTCTGTTCGTTTTGCCACATCAGAGAAAAAAGCATTCCGCCTTTTATCTCTTTCCTGTGCAGTTTTCGCTTTAGAAAAGAAAAAGCCGATTTTAAAAGAAGGCTCTTGTGATTCTAAAAATGCAGCCGCCAATTCACGCATTTCAAAAGGCGTCAGGTTTGCGTTTTTTAAAATACGATTGATTTCTTCCTGCATCCTCGTCTCTGCCTCAGTCGTTTGTTTTTCGGCCTCATTCAATTGATCACGCAGCGATTGGACCAGTCCAATTTGGATATTAAGCTGTTCAGCGAAACTCGGAGCGCCTGTTTCGTCTTTCTTCAGCATTTCCGTATGTTCCTTTAGCAGATTACGGACTTTTTGTTCCGTTAAAGCCTGCATATTGCTTTTTGATTGCTGTTCTATTCTTCTTAACTCTTCTCTCAGGGCCCCCATCTGATTGAACGGGTGATCCGGTTCTGTTACTGATGTAAAATAGAGTGCTTCCCTTGAAATCCCTTCATTGCAAAGCATCTCCTCTACCTGCGCTTGATAGTCTCCAAATTTCGTCTCCGTCTCATCATGGCGGTCAATTTGATTGACGATAAAATACACATTCGGAATGCTTTCTTTTATTGATCTGAGAAACTTTACATTTTCTTCAGAGTGCACGTGATTATAGTGAACGACGTAAAACAGCGCATCCGCTTGGTGAAGAATAGAAGCAGCCGATAGAAAATGAGCATCATCTGTTGAATCTATCCCTGGAGTATCCATATACGCAACCCCGGAATCGATCTCAGTATACCTGTCAAAAATTTCGACGCTTTCAATCTGTTCCCCGTCTTTACAATATTGCTGCACCTTGTCTTTCTGGTAAGCCCCTTCCAGCTCAGCACACGCTCCGTCTGTTGTATGAAGCCGAACTCGCTTTTCCCCGTTTCTGATCACAACAAGGTTAGCGCTTGTCGGAATCGGGCTTGTCGGCAAAATATTCTCCATTAACAGGCAGTTCAGCAGTGACGATTTTCCCGCTGAATAATGCCCGGTAAACGCGATATAAACCTCTTCATCAGCCGCTTTTTTCATGACCGCAGCCAGTTTAGCAGCCCTTTGTTCATCTTGATTCTCAATAAATTGCTTATAAAGTTCCCCAGTTTTATGCAAAAGCTCTTTTCTGTTTTGATCTGTCATAAGTCTGAACCCCTTTGTGCCGTTTCAATTGTGAACCTTTTTCGAAAGATCTGAATTCATTCCCTTTTCATTTTACACAAGAATAAACCAAATTTCTTTAGGAGAATAGAAAAAAGCCGCCATTACGGCAGCTTCTATAAAAGAAAATCTGCAACTTTTACAAGTTCCAGATTCATCAAACAGATTTATTAGAGATTCCTTTTAATACAAAACCAATTAATACACTATATGTACAAACCGCTCCAAGCAAAAACAGCATAGTCATTTGCTTCACCATCCTGATTGAGAATCTTTTTCAAATTCATTTTAACATGGTTGAGAATGATTTTCAATCGCTATTTTACGCTGTATTCCTGTAATGCTTTGTCTTCTGCGCGAATTCTGACGCTTAACAACACGGCATTGAAAATGGAAAACAGACACATGGTGACGTATGCTTGATAAAGCAGCGGAATCAGCAAAATTTCAAGTATAACAACGGCATAGTTTGGATGTTTCATCCATTTATATGGACCTTTTTTTACAAGCTCTACACCTGGAACAACAAGGATTTTCGTATTCCAATATGCCCCTAAGGAACAAAGCGCCCAATACCGTACGATCTGTACGCTTAAAATCACTGCAGCGATACCGAGCCACCAGCTGGACGGCTGTTTATTCATCAGCAGCACCTCGGCAATTAAGGACAGGAAAAAAAGGATATGCATCGTAATGATATACGGATAGTGGCTCTCGCCAAATTCAATTGCTCCTTGCTTCTTTACCTTTTGTTCGTTTTGCCTGGCCACTGCCATTTCTGCTGCTCTTTGAACAATGAGAATGGCGATCAACAACCAAAACATGAGTCAGGCCTCCTTTTCCCAGCTGAATAATAGCAACTCTGATGAGAAACCCGGCCCTAATGCGCCAATCATTCCTCGTTCAGCTTCCTTTTTATGTCCGTTCTGCAGATGGTCTTTGATCACATACAAGATTGTAGCTGAAGACATATTTCCGTGCTTTTGCAAAATGCTTTGCGCAGATGAAAGCTTTTCTGACGACAGCCCGAGACTTTTGATGTATGCATCGATCACTTTTTTTCCGCCTGGATGCGCCAAAAAAACACTGATATCATGGAATGACAGCTTATGTTTGTCCAAAAAAATCTGTACATTTGTTTTGAGCCATTTTTCCACCAAGGTCGGAATGTCTCGTGAGAAAATGACTTTGAATCCTTGATCGGTAAAGTCCCAGCCCATGACATCTTCTGATTGTTTCATCAAAACAGATTGGGCGTCCATTATCTTCGGCGCAAGCTTCAGCTTTGACATCCTGCGGTCCGCCTTCTCTCCGCATAATAAAGCTGCGGCAATGCCGTCACCAAAAAGCGAGGTGCCAATCAGATTGCTTTTCGTTTTATCTTCCGGCTGGAATGTCAGGCTGCACAGCTCGGCAGCAATGACAAGCACAAAAGCCTCAGGATACGCTTTGCAGTATTCGGCTGCACGCGCAAGTCCGCTGGCTCCTCCTGCACAGCCAAGCCCCCAAATCGGAATCCGCTTCGTATATGGAGAAAACGGAAGTTCATTCATAAGCCGCGCCTCGATACTCGGTGTGGAAAGACCTGTACTGGAGACGAAAAAAACAGCTTCCACTTTCTCATAAGGAATGGCTTCTTGAAAAAATTCCGGATGAGAGAGGCACTCACGAACAGCCGCTCTGCTGTGTTTCAGTGTTTCTTCTATGTATATTTGATTTTTTTCTTCAAAGCTGTGCCCCTCTTTATACCATTCAATCGGCTTAACAAACTGTCTCGAATAGATTTGCCCGTTTTTAAAGGAGGATAACAACCGGTCAATATCCTTAAAAGAATGCTGAAACATATAGCGGGCGAACTCGGCCGCTTTCTCTTGGTTTACATTATACGCAGGAAGACTTGTTCCAATGGATAAAATAAACGCCATGCGATCACCTCTTTGCATACATTGTGCCGCAACAATCTTTTTTATATGCAAAAAAACTCCGCCGCGGCGGAGTTAGACTGCTGTTTTTTGTTCAGCGAGGTCAGCTTCTTGTTCTGTTTTTTTAGCTTTAGAAAAAACGTTATATACAATATTTAAGACGACTGCAGTAAAGCTGCCCGCCACAATGCCATTCGTTGTAAGCAGCGTTAAGGCACTCGGAAGCTGTTTGAAAATATCCGGCACAACGGTCACACCGAGCCCCAATCCCACTGAGCAGGCAACAATCAGCAGATTTTCCTGTTTCGCAAAATCAATGCGGCTGAGCATTTTAATTCCGTAAGCGATCACCATTCCAAACATCGCCACCATTGCACCGCCCAAAACAGCGGATGGAATAATGGTCGTAAAAGCAGCGATCTTTGGAAACAGCCCAAATGCCATTAGTATCACACCTGTGACCACAATGACGGCATTTTTTTTGATCCCTGTGAGCTGAACAAGCCCGACATTTTGAGAGAATGCCGTATAAGGAAAAGCGTTAAAAATACCGCCCAGAAGCACAGCCAGTCCTTCAGCTCGATAGCCTTTAGACAAATCTTTCTCTGTCAAACGGCGGTTTGTCAGGTCACCTAAAGCAAAGTAAACACCAGTTGACTCCACAAGGCTGACAATTGCAACGATGGACATCGTAATGATAGGCGCTGCATGAAAAGACGGCGCGCCGAAGTAAAATGGCTGAATCATTTGAACAACTGCCGCATCCGAAACATTATCAAATTGAACTTTCCCCATAAAATAAGCGATGAAGGTGCCAATCAAAATACCGATCAAAATCGAGACGGACTTGATAAAGCCTTTTGTAAAACGGTATAGAAGCACAATGATACTCAATACGGTAAAAGCAAGAGCAAGGTTGGAGAGATCTCCGAAATCTGCACTTCCTTCTCCGCCGGCCATGTTATTCATGGCAACCGGCATCAGTGTAATACCGATAATCGTAACAACAGAGCCTGTCACGACCGGCGGAAAAAACGATACGAGCTTTCCAAAGAAAAATGAAATAAAAATGACAAGAATGCCTGAAGCGATAATGCTGCCGTAAACTGTTGAAACCCCATATTCAGATCCAATCGCAATCATCGGCGATACAGCTGTAAAGGTACATCCAAGCACTACCGGAAGCCCGATCCCAAAAAATCGGTTGCTCCACACTTGCAGAAGTGTAGCCACACCGCACATAAAAATATCAATCGATACTAAGTAAGTCAGCTGCTCGACAGTCAGTCCCATTGCTTTTCCAACAATCAGAGGAACAACAATAGCGCCGGCATACATGGCAAGAACATGCTGAATCCCTAAAGACAGCGTTTTGCCGAATCCATTTCTCATGAATGAACCTCCTGTACGAAGGACACTTTCCCTTCTTCTAAAGACTGAATTCTTGCCAAAGATTCCACTCGGTAGCCCAGTTTCACAAGTTCATCTCTTCCCGGCTGAAATGACTTTTCAATAACAATGCCAATTCCCGCAATAGAAGCTCCCGCTTGCTTCACAATCGACACAAGCCCGTGCGCTGCCTGTCCATTTGCCAAAAAATCATCGATAATCAGCACATGATCCTGATCCGACAGGTGGGTCCCAGACACTGCGATTTGGCTTTCTGTTTGTTTCGTAAAGGAATAAACAGACGCTGTCAGCAAATTGTCGGTGAGTGTTAACGATTTATGCTTTCTCGCGAAGACAACTGGCACACCCAGCTTCAAGCCCGTCATTACAGCGGGAGCGATACCTGATGATTCGATTGTCACAATTTTGGTAATACCGTCTTTTGCAAACCTGGACGCAAATTCGTCACCAACTCTCTGCATAAGCAGCGGATCAATTTGGTGATTCAAAAAAGAATCCACTTTCAATACCTGATCAGATAATACGACGCCTTCTTCCTCTATTTTCCGTTTCAGTGCTTCCATCTTGTCTTACCTCCGTTATGAGAATAAAAAAAGCATTGCCCGCTCAAATAAAGAGCAAGCAATGCTGATATCACAAAAAACCGTACACGTGCGGTTCCATTGCTCACCCATAGTCGGACATT
>NZ_JAVAXX010000186.1:0-13307 GCF_042709275.1 Bacillus sp. LR_5
CAAAGAATCATATATACTGAAGAGATAAAGGCGGTGTTCGTGTCACATGACAATTCAATGGTTCCCGGGCCATATGGCAAAGGCAAGAAGGGAAGTAACCGAAAAATTAAAATTAATCGATATAGTATATGAATTGGTAGATGCCAGAATTCCAATGTCGTCAAGAAACCCAATGATTGAAGATATCCTAAAAAATAAGCCGCGAATTATGCTGTTAAACAAGGCTGACAAAGCAGATGCGGCAGTTACACAGCAGTGGAAAGAGCACTTTGAGAACCAGGGGATCCGCTCCTTGTCCATTAATTCTGTGAACGGACAAGGCTTAAATCAAATTGTGCCGGCATCAAAAGAGATCCTTCAAGAAAAATTTGACCGGATGAAGGCAAAAGGTGTGAAGCCGAGAGCAATTCGCGCTTTGATCATCGGCATTCCAAATGTCGGGAAATCAACGCTTATCAACCGGCTGGCAAAGAAAAATATAGCAAAAACAGGGGACAGACCTGGTATTACGACATCTCAGCAGTGGGTCAAAGTCGGGAAAGAATTAGAACTATTAGATACACCGGGGATTTTATGGCCTAAATTTGAGGATGAGCTTGTCGGCTTGAGGCTGGCCGTCACCGGGGCTATTAAAGACTCGATTATCAATCTGCAGGACGTGGCTGTGTTTGGTCTTCGTTTTCTTGAAGAACACTATCCTGAACGGCTGAAAGAGCGTTATGGCCTTGATGAGATCCCAGAGGACATTGCAGAGCTGTTTGATGCAATAGGTGAAAAGCGCGGCTGTCTCATGAGCGGAGGGCTCATTAACTACGATAAGACGACTGAAGTCATTATTCGCGATATCCGCACTGAAAAGTTCGGCAGGCTGTCATTTGAACAGCCGACTATGTAAAGGCGCGCAGAAATGCGGGTCTTTATTTTTTCGTGACCGAACCGATACATAAAGTAAGGGAGAAGAGAAAGTGAATACATTAACCGTAAAGGACATTAAAGACCGTTTGCAGGAAGTGAAAGATGAACAAGACCCATTTCTTGCCCAATGCGAAAAAGACCCGAGAAAAAGTGTTCAAACGCTTGTAGAGCAATGGCTTAAAAAGCAGGCGAAAGAAAAAGCGCTGAAAGAACAATGGGTGAATATGACTTCCTATGAAAGACTGGCAAGAAACAAAGGATTTCGTTTGATTGCAGGTGTCGACGAGGTCGGCCGGGGGCCATTGGCAGGACCCGTTGTCGCCAGCGCAGTCATCCTTCCAGAGGAATGTGAAATACTTGGGCTGACAGACTCCAAAAAGCTCTCAGAGAAAAAGCGTGACGAATATTACGAGCTTATTATGAAAGAAGCACTGGCGGTCGGAACAGGAATTGTAGAAGCCTCTGTCATTGATGAAATCAATATATATGAAGCTTCAAAGATGGCAATGGTGAAAGCGATACACGATTTGTCAGATACACCTGATTATTTGCTTGTTGACGCAATGACGCTACCGGTCGGCATAGACCAGTCGTCAATTATAAAAGGCGATGCTAAAAGCGTGTCTATTGCGGCAGGTGCGTGTATCGCGAAAGTGACGAGAGACCGGATGATGAGCGCTTATGCCGAAACATACCCCATGTACGGCTTTGAAAAAAATAAAGGCTATGGGACAAAAGAGCATCTCGAAGCTCTCGCCGCATACGGCCCAACTGAATTGCACCGTAAAACTTTCGCTCCTGTTCAATCTTTCAGATAAACCAATGGACAAGGAGGCACCTCTTTTACATGAATATACGAAATGATGTGCAAAAGGCGCTGCAGCACCTTTTTGGAAATACAGCAGTCCCGCAGGAAACATCAAATGTCAGCGAAGCGCTAAACGGGGAGAATCGTCTCCTTTTAGGAAAAGTGCTTCGTTTATTAGGAGATCAGCATGCGCTGATTCAAGTCGGCAATCAAACTGTCCAGGGAAAACTTGAAGCTCAGCTTCGTCCTCAGGCGTACTATTGGTTTTCCTACGAAAAAACAACAGCAGAACAAGGCCGTCTTCAGGTCGTTCAAAGCTTTGACCAAAATCCCAAATCCATTCAGGATGCAGCTGGCAAGCTTTTAAATGCCATTTCAGTAAAACCTTCAAACGCCGCTCTGATGATGACAGGAGCGATGCTGAAGAGCAAAACACCCGTAACAGAAAATGATATCAAAACAGCTGTCCGCTGGATGGAGACACTGCCTGCGCCAGATACAAAAAAAGCGATTGAAACCGTTCTGTTCGCTTTAAAGCGTGAGCTTCCCATTCACCCCGAAGTTTTGAGCGGTGTTCACGCTGTGAAATCGCCTGTTCCGCTGCATCAGCACGTATCCCGGCTGCTTCGGGCAATCAACCAAAACCCTCAGCAGAGCCAAATGACGGCAAAGCTAAAAGAAGCAGTTGCGGCACTTTTTAATAGTGAAATTGATGTCCATGCAGAACGTCTGATTGATAAGCTTATCTCTCTAACGGATAAGACCAAAGCACCTTCTTCAGGCCATACAGCTGGAAACATGGAGCTTAGCGCACGATCTGGTTCCCCCGGAAAGGCCGGCTTATCGCCCGTAAATGACACAGCGGAACAGAGAAGCATACAAGGAGAGCCTGTCAAAACAGCAGCAGACATTCCCATCAAAGAAGTCCGCCAGCTGCTGACAAAGCTGACGGAATCTGCTGAAAAAAACAGTCTTCACATTGTGAAAGAAGCAGCAAATTGGATTAAAGCGGCTGCTTCATCGGGTGATAGTAACTCACCTGCACCTTCAGCTGTTTTTCAGGCGTCACAAGTCACAGATCGGGAAGCCGAAGTCTTTTTAAAGGCTGTTCAGCAGACAGCACCTAATTTGGCGGATAAGGCAGATGTTCTTTCTTTCTTATCCAAAGTGAAAACGGCAATCGGCGCAAGGGACGAGCTTGCATTCATTAAAGCGTTAGAACAAGGAAGCGCAGTCACACCTGACGAAATACAATCCATCAAGCTGGCTCTTCATGCCGCAAGATCGTCGCATGAGGTAGCTGAACCTGTCAAACAGGAAGCCGATCAGCTTTTTCATAAATTAAACGGGCAGCTTTTCATGCAGCAGGACCATCCGTCATACAGCCAAATTGTAATGTCATTTCCGCTGTTTTCGAAGTCAGGGGTTCAGGACATGACTGTTCTGTTTAAAGGAAAGAAGGAAGCAGATGGAAAGCTTGATCCTTCTCATTGCCGCCTTTTATTTTTGCTGCAGCTGGATACGTTAAAAGAAACTGTCGTTGATTGTTTGATACAGCAAAAAGTCATGACCATTACAATTGAGACTGATTTCGAGCTTCAGGCTGCCATCGATCCGATGGTGCCCGCACTTAAACAGGGTCTGAAGGAAATGGGATACAGCCTTTCAGGGGTAAACGCTAAAAAAAGGATTCACTCCGAAGAGAAGGCTGCAATCGATCAATATGTAACAAGCATCAGTGATCAGGAAGTGGACGTGAAAGTATGAAAGAGCAGACGCCGATCAGAAAAGCTGTGGCTCTCCATTATAACGAACAAAAAGACAAGGCGCCGAAAGTGATTGCGACAGGAAAGGGCCATGTAGCCGACAACATTATCAAAGAAGCGAAAAAGGCAGGGGTCCCGATTCAAGAAGATCGGACCCTTGTCGAATTAATGCGCCATTTGACTGTAGATGATCAAATCCCGGAAGCTCTTTATGAAACAGTAGCCGAGATTTTTTCGTTCATTTACAGATTGGACGAAAGTGTAAAAAATAAAAAATAGCTAAAATATTCCCCATCCTCCGTTTGAAATTTATGTTTTTAATAAAATAAAAGTTTGAATGTTTAGAAGGATTTAAAGATTTTGCATCGAACTCTAGACAATTCTTCCAGTATTATTATAGAATGAAAGCGCAGTCTATTTTAGTTTTGTTACATAAGTTAGGAGGATGGGAAATGAATATCCATGAGTACCAGGGAAAAGAAGTCCTCAGAAAATATGGGGTATCTGTTCCTGAAGGTAAAGTGGCTTTTACAGCAGAAGAAGCAGTTGAGAAAGCAAAGAACTTATCCAGCTCGGTTTATGTCGTAAAGGCTCAAATTCATGCTGGCGGTCGAGGCAAAGCTGGTGGGGTAAAAATAGCAAAATCGTTAGACGAAGTGAAAGCGTATGCCGAAGAACTCTTAGGGAAGACCCTAGTTACACATCAGACGGGTCCGGACGGCCAAGTAATAAAACGCTTACTTATTGAAGAAGGCTGCGATATTAAAAAAGAATACTACGTGGGGCTTGTGCTTGACCGCGCCACTTCTAGAATCGTTCTGATGGCTTCTGAAGAAGGCGGAACGGAAATTGAAGAAGTAGCGGAGAAAACACCGGAAAAAATCAAGAAAGCTGTCATTGATCCGGCTGTCGGCCTCCAAGGCTATCAAGCTAGAGAAATCGCATTCGCTATTAATATTCCAAAGGAGCTTGTGGGAAAAGCTGCTAAATTTATGCTTGGACTATACAAAGCATTTGTTGAGAAAGACTGCTCAATCGCCGAAATCAATCCGCTCGTCGTTACTGGCGACGGAAATGTGATGGCGCTTGATGCGAAATTGAATTTCGACAGCAACGCGTTGTACAGACAAAAGGACATTATGGAATACAGAGATTTGGATGAAGAAGATCCGAAAGAAATCGAAGCGTCCAAATATGACTTAAGCTACATTTCTCTTGATGGAAATATCGGCTGTATGGTAAACGGCGCGGGACTTGCAATGTCCACAATGGATATTATCAAGCATTATGGAGGAGAACCCGCCAACTTCCTTGATGTGGGCGGCGGTGCAACCGCAGAAAAAGTCACGGAAGCATTTAAAATCATTCTTTCTGATCAAAACGTTAAAGGGATTTTTGTCAACATTTTCGGCGGCATTATGAAATGTGATGTCATCGCAGAAGGGGTTGTTGAAGCGACAAGACAAGTTGGTTTGACATTGCCGCTTGTCGTCCGTCTTGAAGGCACAAACGTGGATCTAGGGAAGAAAATCCTTAGTGAATCAGGATTAAATATTACGTCTGCGGAATCAATGGCTGACGGCGCGCAGAAAATCGTATCCTTAGTTTAGGAAAGAATGAAAGGCAGGGGACCAGATAATGAGTGTTTTTATTAATAAAGATACAAGAGTTATTGTGCAAGGGATTACAGGTTCTACCGCTTTATTTCATACGAAGCAGATGCTCGAATACGGCACAAATATCGTAGGCGGTGTAACACCTGGAAAAGGCGGAACTGAAGCGGAAGGTGTTCCTGTATTTAATACAGTGGCTGAAGCAGTTCAAACGACTGGCGCTAACGCGTCTGTTATATATGTGCCGGCACCGTTTGCAGCTGATGCCATTATGGAAGCGGTAGATGCGGAGCTTGATCTCGTGATTTGTATCACGGAGCATATTCCGGTTTTGGATATGGTAAAGGTCAAACGCTTCATGGAAGGCAAGAAAACGAGACTGATAGGGCCAAACTGCCCTGGTGTCATCACGCCTGAAGAATGTAAAATCGGCATTATGCCTGGATATATCCATAAAAAGGGTCATGTAGGCGTTGTATCGCGTTCAGGAACATTAACATACGAAGCGGTGCACCAGCTGTCAGAAGCGGGTGTAGGACAATCTACAGCTGTTGGAATCGGCGGCGATCCTGTAAATGGAACAAACTTTATTGATGTTTTAAAAGCGTTTAACGAAGATCCTGACACACACGCTGTCATCATGATTGGCGAAATCGGCGGTACTGCCGAAGAGGAAGCGGCAGAGTGGGTAAAAGCCAACATGACAAAACCGGTAGTCGGTTTTATCGGCGGGAAAACAGCACCTCCAGGGAAGCGCATGGGGCATGCAGGCGCCATTATTTCCGGTGGAAAAGGGACAGCTGATGAAAAAATCAAAACGCTAAATGCATGCGGAATCGAAGTTGCAGAGACACCTTCTGTAATGGGTGAAACCTTAATTAAGGTGCTGAAAGAGAAGAACTTGTTCGAAACTTGCAAAACGCATTAATAAAGAAGGGACAGCCGTCAAGGCTGTTCCTGCTTTTTCTGTCAAAAGGAGGTCAATATATTGGATCAGGCCGCTGCCTGTTTAATGATTTGCAGAATCAATCAATTATTATCCCCATCCCTTCTATTAAAATGGTGGAAAGCTGATCCGTCTATGTCGCTGACGTCACCCGTGTTAGAAACTGTTACTCGAGGTAAAATAAAGGCAGCTGCATTAAAAAATAAAATAGAAGAACAATATCCAAAGCTTCAGCGTGTACTTGCTGCTTACCATGAGCAAGGAATTAACCCCATCCCGATTTCTTCAAAGCAATATCCTTTCTGGCTGAAAACCATTTATGATCCCCCCGCTGTCCTGTTTGCAAAGGGTGATATGACCCTTCTTTCTAAAGGGAGGAAAATTGGAATTGTAGGGACAAGAAATCCAACAGCTTATGGGATACAAATTGTCAATCATCTTACAAAAGAGCTCTGCCGTAAAAATTGGGTGATTGTCAGCGGACTGGCGTCTGGGATAGACGGAATGTCCCATGCTGCAAGTATTAAGGCGAAGGGGCGGACAATCGGCGTCATTGCAGGCGGATTTCAACACATATATCCCCGGGAAAACCTTCAGTTAGCAGATCATATGGCTAAACACCATATCCTTCTGTCAGAGCACCCACCTGAAACCAAACCCCAAAAATGGCATTTCCCTATGAGAAACCGTATTATCAGCGGATTAAGTGAAGGCGTTATTGTCGTGCAGGGCAAAGAAAAAAGTGGTTCGCTGATTACTGCATATCAAGCACTGGAACAAGGAAGAGAAGTATTTGCCGTACCCGGCTCATTATTTGATCCTTACGCCGGAGGTCCTATAAAACTGATCCAGCAGGGGGCTAAAGCTATATGGTCAGCAGAGGATATTTTCGAGGAGCTTCCTGAGAGAAACGTTCAATATACGGAACCCTTTTGAATTATCGTTTGACAAACGGTATTGTAATATTTAATAATAGTGAGGATTTAAAGTTGCATATTGTTTTCTATTTAAATAATGACGTTCATCATAAAGAATGAAATGTTGAAAGCCAAATAAAGACAGCTGCAAAAACAAAATTGAAATACTTGAAAAGAGAGAGAACACCTCTTGAGGGGGATGAAAATGTCTGATTATCTAGTCATCGTGGAATCGCCCGCTAAGGCGAAAACGATTGAACGTTACTTAGGTAAAAAATATAAAGTAAAAGCATCAATGGGACATGTCCGGGATCTTCCAAAAAGTCAAATGGGAGTTGACATAGAACAGAATTTTGAACCGAAATATATTACCATTCGAGGTAAAGGGCCGGTATTAAAAGAGCTGAAAACGGCTGCGAAAAAAGCCAAAAAAGTGTATCTCGCAGCCGACCCCGACAGAGAAGGGGAAGCGATTGCATGGCACTTGGCACACAGCCTTGATTTAGATCTTAATTCAGACTGCCGTGTGGTGTTTAATGAAATTACAAAAGACGCCATTAAGGAATCGTTTAAGCATCCTCGCATGATCAATATGGATTTAGTGGATGCACAGCAGGCGAGACGTATTTTAGACCGGCTTGTCGGATATAAAATCAGTCCTATCCTATGGAAAAAAGTCAAGAAAGGGCTTAGCGCAGGCCGCGTTCAATCCGTTGCCCTCCGTTTAATTATTGATCGCGAAAAAGAAATTAACGACTTTAAGCCGGAGGAATATTGGACAATTGACGGTACGTTTTTGAAAGGACAGGAAACGTTCGAAGCGAGCTTTTTCGGAAAAAACGGCAAAAAACTTCCTTTAAAAAGTGAAGCCGATGTAAAAGACATTCTTTCTCAGCTCAAAGGCAATAAATATACAGTTGAAAAAGTAACGAAAAAGGAACGCAAACGTAATCCAGCTTTGCCTTTTACCACTTCCACCCTGCAGCAGGAAGCGGCTCGCAAGCTCAATTTCAGAGCGAAGAAAACGATGATGATTGCACAGCAATTATATGAAGGAATTGATCTTGGAAGAGAAGGAACAGTCGGTCTGATCACGTATATGAGAACGGATTCAACCCGTATTTCAAATACGGCGGTGGATGAAGCCGCTGCATTTATTGATCAGGCATACGGCAAAGAGTTCTTAGGCGGCAAACGAAAGCCTGCGAAAAAGAATGAAAATGCTCAGGACGCTCACGAAGCAATTCGCCCGACATCAGTTCTCAGAAAACCAAGTGAATTAAAAGCAGTACTTGGCAGAGATCAAATGAGATTGTATAAATTAATTTGGGAGCGCTTTGTTGCCAGCCAAATGGCCCCTGCTGTTCTCGATACAATGAGTGTCGACCTGACAAACAATGGTTTGACATTTCGTGCAAATGGAAGTAAAGTCAAGTTTTCCGGGTTTATGAAGGTGTATGTTGAAGGAAAAGACGATCAAATGGAAGAAAAAGACCGGATGCTGCCTGACCTGCAAGAAGGCGACACGGTATTATCAAAAGATATAGAACCGGAGCAGCATTTTACCCAGCCGCCTCCGCGTTATACTGAGGCACGGCTCGTGAAAACTCTTGAAGAACTCGGTATCGGCCGTCCTTCCACATATGCTCCGACGCTTGATACTATTCAGCGGCGCGGCTACGTAGGACTGGATAATAAACGGTTTGTTCCCACAGAATTAGGGCAGATCGTGCTTGAGCTGATCATGGAATTTTTCCCTGAAATCATTAACGTTGAGTTTACGGCAAAAATGGAAAAAGACCTAGATAATGTTGAGGAAGGCAATATAGAATGGGTACAGATTATTGATAACTTCTATACCGATTTTGAAAAGCGCGTGAAAAAAGCCGAATCAGAAATGAAGGAAGTTGAAATTGAACCAGAATATGCCGGAGAAGATTGTGAATTGTGCAGTTCTCCAATGGTATATAAAATGGGCCGATACGGTAAATTCTTAGCTTGCTCCAACTTCCCGGACTGCCGGAACACAAAACCGATTGTGAAACAAATCGGTGTGAAGTGCCCGAGCTGCGGTGAAGGAAATATTGTTGAACGAAAATCGAAAAAGAAACGGGTTTTTTACGGCTGTGACCGTTATCCGGACTGTGAATTCGTTTCCTGGGACAAACCAATTGAACGAAAATGCCCGAAATGCGGAAAAATGCTCGTCGAGAAAAAACTCAAAAAAGGCATACAAGTCCAATGCGTGGAATGCGATTATAAGGAAGAACCACAGAAGTAGCGGTGAGCAGGGTCTTGCTCACCTTCTTTGTGTGTTAAAAGAAGGCCTTGAATAATAAACTAGGAGATGTGAAAGATGAACCAACAAACAGTGAATGTAATCGGAGCCGGACTCGCAGGAAGTGAAGCGGCGTGGCAGCTTGCCAAACGGGGGATTCAAGTCAGATTATATGAAATGCGCCCTGTTAAACAAACGCCTGCGCACCATACAGATAAATTTGCCGAGCTTGTGTGCAGCAACTCTCTGCGTTCCAATACGCTTGCTAACGCTGTCGGTGTATTAAAGGAAGAAATGCGGGCGCTTGATTCAGCCATCATCGCGGCTGCTGACGAATGTTCGGTGCCTGCTGGCGGCGCTCTCGCAGTGGACCGTCATGAATTTGCCGCAAGTGTGACAAATCGGGTGAAAAACCATCCGAACGTAACCGTTATTAATGAAGAAGTGACTGGAATTCCTGAAGGCCCTACCATTATCGCAACGGGTCCGTTAACATCTGAATCACTGTCTGCCCAACTGAAGGAGCTAACTGGCGAGGACTATCTGTATTTTTATGACGCAGCGGCGCCAATTGTAGAAAAAGACAGCCTTGATATGGATAAAGTGTACTTGAAATCTCGTTATGATAAAGGTGAAGCGGCATATTTGAACTGCCCGATGACAGAAGAAGAGTTTGACCGTTTTCATGAAGCATTAACATCAGCAGAAACAGTCCCATTAAAAGAATTTGAAAAAGAGATTTTCTTTGAAGGCTGCATGCCGATTGAAGTCATGGCCAAACGGGGGAAGAAAACAATGCTTTTCGGACCGATGAAACCGGTTGGTTTAGAGCATCCTGTTACAGGAAAACGTCCACATGCTGTCGTTCAGCTCAGACAGGATGATGCAGCGGGAACACTCTATAATATTGTAGGATTCCAGACTCATTTAAAATGGGGAGACCAAAAGGAAGTTCTCAAATTGATTCCAGGGCTTGAAAATGTAGAAATCGTTAGATATGGCGTGATGCACAGAAATACATTCATTAACTCTCCAAGCCTGTTAAAGCCGACATATCAATTTAAAAATCGCAGTGATTTGTTCTTTGCAGGCCAAATGACGGGAGTAGAAGGATATGTGGAATCCGCTGCCTCAGGACTGGTAGCAGGTATTAATGCGGCTAAACTTGTTTTAGGAGAAGAGCTTGTCACTTTCCCTCAGGAAACAACAATAGGCAGTATGGCTCACTATATTACAACAACAAACCAGAAGAACTTCCAGCCGATGAATGCAAACTTTGGGCTTTTAAAAGAATTGCCTGTTAAAATTAAAAATAAAAAAGAGCGTAATGAACAATACGCGAACCGTGCAATCGAGACAATTCAAACAATTTCGAAAACAATATAGGTATTGATTGCAACCTGAACGCGATTTGTGATACCATTTAAAAGCCCTTCCTGGGGAGGTATTAGGCATGGAGAATGTTAAGAATTTCGTAAAGTTATTCGTTGAATATTTACAAATTGAAAAAAATTATTCACAATATACTATTGTGAATTATGTGGATTCAATTGAA
Organism: Bacillus sp. LR_5; assembly: GCF_042709275.1. Lineage (NCBI taxonomy): Bacteria > Bacillati > Bacillota > Bacilli > Caryophanales > Bacillaceae > Bacillus > Bacillus sp. LR_5. The sequence goes on from NZ_JAVAXX010000186.1 coordinate 10,799, forward strand.
GAATTCGAGACTTTCCTGCGCGTTCAAGGTATAAATGGATTTGAAAAAGCTGCATATCAAGATACTAGGATTTTTTTGACAGAAGCCTATGAAAAAGGTTTATCGAGAAGAACAATAAGCAAAAAGATATCTGCATTAAGAAGCTTTTATAAGTTTCTGATGCGGGAAAAACTTGTTGAAGAAAATCCGTTTCAGCTTGTTCATCTGCCGAAACAAGAGAAACGAATACCAAAGTTTCTATATCAAAAAGAGCTTGAGGAGCTGTTTGAAGTTTCAGATATAAGCCAGCCGACCGGAAAGAGGGATCAAGCGCTGTTAGAGCTTCTCTATGCCACCGGAATGAGGGTCAGTGAATGCTGTTCCATAACTGTTAACGACGTTGACTTATTTATGGACACTGTGCTTGTTCACGGTAAAGGCAAGAAGCAGCGCTATATCCCCTTTGGGTCTTACGCCCGCGAAGCGTTGAAGGTTTATATGAATAGCGGAAGACAGTGCTTGCTGATGAAAGCAAAAGAACCTCATGATCTATTATTCGTAAATCAAAGAGGCGGACCGCTTACAGCCCGAGGCATCAGGCATATTTTAAGCGGGCTTGTTCAAAAAGCGTCCGGCACTTTACATATCCATCCGCATATGCTTCGACATACGTTCGCCACTCATCTGTTAAACGAAGGGGCAGATTTGAGAAGCGTTCAGGAACTGCTCGGGCATTCCAATCTGTCTTCGACACAGATATACACGCACGTTTCGAAGGAAATGTTGAGAAACACATATATGTCTCACCATCCAAGAGCTTTTAAGAAAAATTAAAGGAGGCCCTTTATGTCATCTTTTCATGCGACCACAATATTTGCCGTACAGCATAAGGGACGAAGCGCTATGTCCGGAGACGGCCAAGTGACATTTGGTCAGGCTGTTGTCATGAAACACACTGCAAGAAAAGTGAGGAAACTGTTTAACGGTAAGGTTCTTGCCGGGTTTGCAGGATCTGTTGCAGACGCTTTCACATTATTCGAAAAGTTTGAAGCTAAGCTTGAAGAATATAACGGCAACTTAAAACGGGCAGCTGTTGAGCTTGCGAAGGAATGGCGTAGCGATAAAGTGCTTAGAAAGCTTGAAGCCATGCTGATTGTTATGAATCAGGATACTTTGCTTCTCGTATCGGGAACAGGCGAGGTGATCGAACCAGATGACGGCATTCTCGCGATTGGATCAGGAGGCAATTACGCTCTGGCAGCCGGAAGAGCTTTGAAAAAGCATGCCGGTGAAAGCATGTCTGCAAGTGAGATTGCTAGAGCCGCGTTAGAAACAGCAGGCGAAATTTGTGTTTACACGAACGATCAAATCATACTGGAAGAGCTTGAATAGAAAGGACTTGAGGCGCATGGAAAAACAACCGTTAACACCAAGACAGATTGTAGATCGGTTAGACCAATATATTGTCGGTCAGCAAAACGCGAAAAAAGCTGTCGCCGTGGCATTAAGAAACCGCTATAGAAGAAGTCTTCTGGATGAAAAGCTGAAGGACGAGGTCGTTCCGAAAAACATTTTAATGATGGGGCCTACCGGCGTTGGGAAAACTGAAATTGCAAGACGAATCGCCAAGCTTTCAGGTGCGCCATTTATCAAAATTGAAGCAACAAAATTTACTGAAGTCGGCTATGTAGGCAGAGATGTTGAATCAATGGTCAGAGACCTTGTGGAAACTTCTGTTCGGCTTATAAAAGAAGAGAAAATGAATGAAGTAAAGGAGCAGGCAGAAGAAAATGCAAACAAACGCATTGTTCGTCTGTTGGTTCCTGGGAAGAAAAAACAATCAGGCGTTAAAAATCCGTTTGAAATGTTTTTTGGCGGCAGCCAGCCGAACGGTGAAGATGAGGCGGAGAGCCAGGAAGAAGCAAACATTGAAGAAAAAAGAAAACGCATGGCGCATCAGCTGGCTTTAGGAGAGCTCGAAGACTACTATGTAACAGTAGAAGTCGAAGAGCAGCAGCCTTCTATGTTTGACATGCTGCAGGGCTCGGGTATGGAGCAGATGGGCATGAATATGCAAGATGCGCTGAGCGGATTAATGCCAAAGAAAAAGAAACGGCGCAAAATGACAGTCAGAGAAGCCAGAAAAGTCCTGACGAATGAAGAAGCAAGCAAACTCATCGATATGGATGAAGTCAGCCAGGAAGCTGTTCAGAGAGCAGAAGAGAGCGGAATTATCTTTATCGACGAGATTGATAAAATTGCAAAAAACGGCGGCGCGTCATCTTCTGCCGATGTATCTAGAGAAGGCGTTCAGCGGGACATCCTCCCAATCGTTGAGGGTTCAACCGTTGTCACTAAATATGGTTCGGTAAAAACAGACCATGTGTTATTTATTGCAGCAGGAGCGTTTCATATGGCCAAACCGTCAGATTTGATTCCTGAACTGCAGGGGCGTTTCCCGATTCGTGTAGAACTGAGCAAACTCACGGTAGACGACTTCGTGAGAATTTTGATTGAGCCTGATAATGCA
>NZ_JAVAXX010000187.1:0-13208 GCF_042709275.1 Bacillus sp. LR_5
TTTCTTAAAACAGAGATATAAAAATAAACATCAAAAGATGTTTATTTTTACACCATACATATCGACATATTACGATGTGTTTATTTTTTATAATAACATATCGATAATTCGTGATATGTTTATTAATAATTAAGGAGTGAATGTTTTATGTCTAACACTTGGAAAATTTATATTTTAGCCATTGTCAGCTTTTTAGTTGGAACCTCAGAGTACATCATTTCCGGAATTTTGGATCAAATTGCTCATACTCTCGGGATCACTTTAGCTGCCGCGGGCCAGCTTATTACCATTTTCTCACTTGTATATGCTCTTTCTACACCCGTACTTATGGCGTTGACAGCAAGTATGGATAGACGCAAATTGATGATGTATGCCCTAGGTTTGTTTGTGTTCGGTAATGTCCTGGCTTTTGTACTGCCTGGTTATGGATGGTTTATTGCAGCGCGGATCATTATGGCGATGGGAGCAGGTGTGGTTGTTGTCACCGCATTAACGATTGCCGCTAAGATTGCATCGGAAGGGAAGCAGGGAAGTGCCATCGCTACGGTCGTGATGGGATTTACCGCTTCTTTAATCATTGGTGTTCCGCTTGGAAGAATGATGGCAGTAGCATTAGGCTGGAAGTCTGTATTTGGAGCAATTGCTTTGTTGGGATTGATCGCAATGGTCGTTATTTTCTTTACTCTTCCGCATACTGAAGGGGATAAGCCTGTGCCTTTGCTTCAACAGCTTGCTCTTTTCAAAAAACGGAAAGTGGCTATGGGATTATCAATCACTTTCTTCTGGCTCGGGGGATATTCTGTTGCTTACACTTATTTGTCACCGTATCTCTTGAACATCTCAGGTATAAACGGCAAGTTGCTTAGCGGTGTTTTGCTTATATTTGGAATTGCCAGTTTGGTTGGATCAAAGTTTGGGGGATATAGCACCGATAAATGGGGAGTACCCTTTACACTCGTTGGTGGGATGACGTTGCATATCGTCACACTGATTCTTCTGTCACTTGTTACTCATTCCTATATCGGAGTGTTGGTGATTCTCATATTATGGTCGTTTGCCGCATGGTCCACCGGTCCGACACAGCAATTTCACCTGGCTACAATAGAACCGGAAATGTCTGGTGTTTTGCTTAGCATGAATCAGTCAATGATGCAATTCGCCATGGCGGTCGGCGCAGGAATAGGAGGGGTTTTTGTGGAAAACATATCATTGGCCTCGATTACCTGGGTTGGTGCGTTAGGGGTTATGATTGCCATTATTGCATCATTGCTGATTTTCAATTCGCAACCGAAACAAGCGCTAAAAGATATCAATCAATAATTTCGAAAGATCTAACATCCGCTCGTTATACAAGCGGGTGTTTTTTTATAGGCTCAAGTAGAAGGCACACTGAAGCTGAAAGGGATTTTTGCCGACGGAGAGCAGAAGCACAGCAAGTTATAATATACTAGGAAGGGAAATAACGGTATGGCAGAAGGGTTCTAGCGCTTCTCGCCTGTAAGATCATTACTTTGAGGATGTGTCATCGTGAATCAAAAGACGTACATTGAAATGAGCAGGACATCGCAGTACATCAACAAAATGAGAGAGTATTCAGTGCTAATTGATGGGGCTGAGATGGGAACTATCAAAGATGGAGGAAGGCTGCGAATTGATTTACCGCCTGGTGAGCATGTTATTCAAGTGAAGATTGCTTGGTGTACAAGCCCAACTTTGAGGTTTACTTTAGCGGAAGGAGAAGTGTTGAAGTTTAGATGCGGAAGTCCGCTTCGAGGTTGGAAGTTGCTTTTGGCACTTTTTTCTGTTTTGGGCCGTCCTGAAAATTATCTGTTTATCGAGCAGGAAGAAGAGAAAAAGCTTTGTGGTGACTTTGTTGTGTGAATAAATAGGAATAAATAGATTAAATACCCCTGAATTATGTTTTGTGAAAGATTGATATAAGCGGTAGCCTTCTCAATGTCGTTCTCGGTTGGAGAAGGCTGCGTATAAGAAATTCTCGGACTTTGCGGATAGACCTTCCGATTTCAGGATTAATGTCTTCTGGGTGGATGAGTCCGATTTCATCATAGTATCGCAGTGTTTTTGTTGATACTTTGCATATCTTTGAAAATTCGCCGATCGATAGCCGAGTGATCACCTCTATGCTCCAAATGTACACCTTTCCGTAAGGGCAAAGTTAAATGTGAAAATAAAACTGTTCCAAAGTTAATCAGAAATTTATTTTCATATTGTATCCTTTCAGTATCACGTGAAAGGAGCATCATATGAAAACATTATGGAAAGTCCTAAAAATTGTTTTTGTCAGCTTGGCTGCCTTGGTTTTGCTTGTATCCGTCTCGGTATTTATTTATCACCATTTCCAGCTAAATAAGGAGGCGGCACTGCTGAAAGGTAAAGGCACAGTAGTCGATGTTGACGGGAAAAAGATGAATGTGTATCAAGAGGGAAGCGGGAAGGATACGTTTGTGTTTATGTCCGGTTCGGGGATTGCTGCGCCTGCTTATGAAATGAAGGGGCTGTACAGCAAGTTTTCAAAAGAAAATAAGATTGCTGTTGTAGATCGGGCAGGTTATGGATACAGTGAAGTGTCTCACGATGACAGAGATATTGATACAGTATTGGAACAGACGAGGAAAGCGCTTATGAAAAGCGGAAATAAGCCTCCTTATATTTTAATGCCTCATTCGATATCCGGGATTGAAGCGATGTATTGGGCACAGAAATATCCTAAGGAAATCAAGGCCATTATTGCGATGGATATTGGATTGCCCCAGCAGTACGTCACGTATAAATTGAGCGGAGTTGACAGATTGAAAGTGAGAGGGTTCCACCTGTTAACCTCGATTGGTTTTCATCGGTTTATGCCTTCCGCTGTATATAATCCTGAGGTGATTCGGCAGTCGTTTTTAACTGATGAAGAAAAAGAAATCTATAAAGCCATTAACTTTAAGCAATTTTTTAATGCAGATATGGAGCATGAGCTTTTACAGTCTTACCAAAACGGCAGCAAATCTGTGAATCTGCCGGCGCCAAAGGAAACTCCCGTCTTGATTTTAGATGCGGTCTCTGACCAAAATAGACATTCAAAGTATGCTATACAAAACCGAAAAGACTATGAAGCGTTTGCGGCTCAATTCAATACTGCCGATATAAAGGAACTGAGGGGAACACACAGTATTTATTTATATCAGCCTGATCAAATATATAAACTTTCCATGGAGTTTATGAGAAAGGTTCGCTAGGATGAAGGGTTATCGTATTTTAATCGTTGAGGACGATGTGATGATTGGTGATTTGCTGCAAAAGATTTTGCAGCGTGAGGGATATCGTGTGATATGGAAAACAGATGGAGCGGATGTGCTTTCGGTGATTCAGAAGGTGGATTTGGTCATTATGGATGTGATGCTGCCGGGTGAAGACGGGTATCAAATGTCTGCAAAAATCAAAAAGCTGGGGCTGGGCATTCCGGTTATTTTTCTCTCAGCCCGCAATGACATGGACAGCAAGCTTCAAGGTTTGCAGATCGGCGAGGATTATATGGTAAAGCCCTTTGATCCGAGAGAGCTGCTATTAAGAATGCGGAATATGCTTGAGCATCATTATGGGACCTTTACGCAAATCAAACATTTGTATATTGATGCGGTAACGAAAAAAGTGTTCAATGAAAGCCTGCATGATGAGGTATTATTTACTGCGATTGAGCGGAAAATTTTCTTTTATTTATATGAAAATAGAGACAGTATCCTGACAAAGGAACATTTCTTTGAATATCTATGGCAGCTCGAAGATAGAAACCCGAATATTGTCAATGTGCATATTAAAAAAATCAGAGCTAAAATCAATGATCAAGCGGGTGAGATGATTGAAAATATATATGGAGAAGGGTATCGGCTGAATACCGTTGTGAAGAAATGAAGCTCAAGACAAAATATCAGTTGTTATTGTTTACGGCTGTCATTAGTGTTCCGATGCTGTTGCTGGCGGTCAGTGTTTTGATGTCTGTTATTTATGACAGCATGTTTAAACCGATGAATCATGGTATGCCCTTTCACAGGTCGTTTGCGTACCCGGCAATGATCGTTGTATTTTTGATATCGCTCTTATTGTTAGCTTTTTTATTTTCAAAGTCGATTCATTCTCTGTTGCATAAAATCAATCTATTAAATCAAACCATTCGGCATTTGGCGAGTGATCAAAGGGTGCCCGATAAAATTGAAGTGAAGCGTGCTGATGAAATCGGGGAACTGATCAAGTCGGTCAATTTGTTAATTGAACGGACGACATATCGTGAACTGGAGCTGAGACAGCAAGAGGAAATCAAAAAGGAGCTTTTGCAAAAACTGCGGCATGACATTAATACACCTTTAACGGCTCTCAGGCTGCAGTTATTTTATTTGGAAGACCAATGTCATGGTCAGGCTGTATTCGAATCATTGTATCAGCAAATCGAATATATCTCGGAATTAACCAATGAATTCAATCTATATTCCGCTGAGACGCTGGAAAGCTCTTATATTGTAAATGAAGAAGTGCGTCTAAACGAGCTATTAGAAACAGCGGTGAAAAAGTGGGATTATTTATACAGTATGAGTGGGATTGAGCTGCACTATAAGGCGGCAGATCAAGATGTGATATGGATGAGCAACGCGTTATGGATGCAAAGGCTGTTTGATAATATTTTTCAAAATACGTTAAAGCATTCAAAAGCTGAAAAGATGGAAGTCACGATTGAACATGACAATGTTTTTATTCGTGATGACGGTATTGGATTTGATCGGAATGAGAGCAGTGAGGGACTTGGATTAAAGATTATTGAGGATACATGCAGGCTGCTTGCGATTACTTATGAGCTGCATACAAATGATAGCGGAACGGGGTTCTTGTTTTCAAAAGAGTGACCCCGCTGATGTTTTTCTTTCTCCTATAAAATTTATATAATAGGGAGAAAGAAATGGGGTGAACAGCATATGTTTAAAAAAATCATCAAAACGATTAAGTACCTCTCAAGCAGTTCTAGTGACCGATATCGCAGACACCGGCATTACAGCAGCAGCCGGCGCAGACATTATCGCAGCTACAGCAGCTCGGGCAAAAGAAGACACTACGACCGTTATGGCGGCAGTCATCGTTACAAACGCCGGAGCTACAGCAGCAGTTAATCCAAAAAAGTTCTTGTTCCGCTTTTGGGACAAGGGTTTTTTTATGTGACCGATTGAATGGCCCGGTTTAGATCCTCGCGAATGGAAGCGGTGTGCTGATACTCTTCCTCAATGCCCAATAATCTTTTCAGCAGCAAGGTTACTTCCTTTGTCAGTGTTAATTCCTCCAGCCAAGTGCCGTTTTTCTTCTTTTTTCCTTTATATTGAGAGTACAGCAGGAATAACAGCGTTTCTCCGAGATCGAAGAAGTCATCCTGTTTTCGTACCTTTATTTCCTCCATTTCTTCAGGAGTCAATTGTTTGGCAAGGCCGAAATCGATGAGGCAGAGCCTGCCGTCATTGATGATGATATTAGGCGTTCTGATGTCGCTGTGGAAGATAAGGCGATCATGCAGGTATTCTATAATCTCAAGCAGCTGCGAAATCAGTTGTAACGCCATAAGCTCTGTGAACGGCTGTTTTCGAAAAAATAATAATTCTTCTATATTCTCTCCCTCAATGAACTGCATGACATAATAAGCCTGTCCGTCTATGATGAACTCATCTATGAAGCCCGGAATTTGCGGGTGGTGAATGCTTTTGAGAAGTTTTATTTCCTGCTGGAACCGGACTTTTTCTTTTTCCTTTTTCGCTTTTGTCGGCCGAAGCTGTTTTAAGACATAAGGTGTTTGAGTTAGGATATCGGTGCACAAATAAACCAAACCGTAGCCTCCCATACCGAGGCACTCTTCGATTTTGTATTGATGATTTAAGATAACGCCGTTCTTTAGAGGGCGGTCAAATAGCAGTTTTTTTAGAAGTTTTAATGCCATGTCTGCACTTCCCTTGGTTGTACTGACTATAGTTTACCTTCTAGACTGAGAATAAAAAAGAGCCGGATAACCGGCTCGGTATAAGTTAAAACTGCTTTGTCACGTCGTATTCATAATCTATTTTTGCTTTTACGTTGCTCATCGTCGATCTGGCTGTCGCTAATGTATTATATTTAAAACTCCATACCTTTGCCACACTGAGTTGATCTGACAAAGAGATATCATAAGACCCTGAAGTCGAGCTGTTTACAAGAGCACGGCGCCATTCGTTGTTTTCGTTCGTCATGATCAGGTGGCGTGTATTTCCCTGGCTTGGTGTTTGAGTGGCGGTTGTCTGAACTCTGGTTACAATGGCATCACGCGGTATCCCGGATTGGTTTGTTAAATCAACCTTGATCACGCTGGAGTCAGAACCTGAGGGGCTAAGGCTTGTATTTCCTTTATTTTCAGCAACGCCGCTGAATTGGAACGTTCCGCTGCCTGATTTGATTCGGTCTTCAATTGAAAGCGTAAAGTACATGTTTCCAGTATAGGTGCCTCGTGACACTTTCACATAAAAGGTATCCGTCGTGTTTTGGGCATCTGCATTTGCATAAATAAAAGAAGAAAACGTATTAGGGTTAATGACTTCTGTCCCTTGAGAAACAGGTATTCTATTCTTATCATAAATTTCAATTTTCATCCCTGTATACGCGCTCTGGTATGTACTCCTCACGTATACTTTTTCTCCCTTATTAGCCGTAAAAGTGAAATAGGCTTCATCTTGACCAGCTTCCAGTATTGTTGTATCGATATTTTTATATTTCCAATAACCGATCGGCATTGCGGTATCAAATGAATTGTTTCCTGTGATAGCAGTGACTCCGGCAGCTGATGCCGAATACGTAAAGGTGGATAAGACAGACAGCATAACAGCGAATGGAATAAGCCATTTTTTCACCATGCAAACAACCTCCTTTTATTTCCATCATACATAATAACGATTTAGGTGTAAATAAATGTTTTTTGAGGTTAATATATACATTATCTTTGCCGATAAAAAAGAATAAGAGAGAATACTCGGGAGGGAATTCAATGCGTCTGAATCGGCAATTTATCCGCACTCAGCTGATGGCACAGAACATATTGAGCAAGAATGCGCCTGCCAAACGGGAGAATGCGACTGAAAATCCAGCGGCAGTTCTGGAAAAGGCATACAGCAGGCTTAAGTCACAATCTTCAACTGGGGGAATCAATCAGTTCAATTATTCTAAAACCAGCGTGTCGGGAAACAGCGGGACGTTCAGCAAAGTGTATCAATCAGCGAATGATCGAACAGTGACAGACACAGGGGAAGAAACAGTGATTCAATCCCAAAACCCCTATGAATCTGAGAGTGATATCAGAATCAAAATACTAGATGAAAAATACAGCAGGATGAATGCGATTAATAAAACAAAGTCTGATCCATTAGGCTATATTAAGGATAAGTACCAAAATTCAAAGTCTCCTTATTTCAGAAGTGATCTGTCAGCTGCAGAAAGACAGGCCGCTTACGATAATGAAACAGAATGGCTATTCAAAGGCAAGGCCCAAAACTATAACCTTCAGGATGCTGCGTTTCGGAATGTCACATTTCATGGGGAAGTGGAAGCTGAGAATGAAAAGGTGTATCAGCGGGGACAGGTTAACCAGCAGCTGCAAGTGCTGTTGAATCGAAACCATATTTATATTCCAGAGGGGACAGAGCTGACGTTTACAATCACACCGATTGACTATCAGGTGCGGGTGAGCGGGACAGACGATCAGGATCTGATCAAGCAAATTGAGCAAGTGCTGCAATCTGGAGACAACAGCAAAGAACTATTTTTGCACATCATGAAAAGCCAAAGCAGTGATTCAACACAATTTTCCGAAGAGGCCTATCAAAAGTATCAGGCAGCTCGTGAGATGTACGAAGTCACAGGCTATCAATTGAAGGATTTAGAAGTGATTGATGGGCGGTATATCACGCCTGATGGACGTGACTTATTAGATGTATATAAGGAAGAGCTTGAAAAAGATCCAGTGCAGAAACAAACGGCTTCTTATGCTATATCTTACTATCGTTCAGAGCTCAGTAAAATCGCGGAAGCCGGGTATAATGCCATTCCGGATTTCATCCTATCAATTGATTACAGCAATGGATTTCTGAGAGATGTGGGACAAAGCAAGAGCTATGGGACCGGAGATACCGGGTGGCTTGAAGCATTAAAGCGTCAAACGGGTGTGAATTATTAAGTAAGCTGTTCATGTAGAACAGCTTATTTTTTATGAGAATCTAAGGGGTATATTAATTTCAATATTCAAACAATTTTATTATTTTTATATAAAAGATTTTAAAAGAAGTGAACGATTCAAAACTCTGAACAAAGGTGTTTACCTGAAAAAAACAATTGTATTTTCCAGAGAAATTTATTATGATGAAATAAGTAATTTAGGAGATTATATAACAATTTTAAGTTTGAATTTTCTGATTGTTATCACTGATTCATGTGAAGGCAAGCAGGTCTGCTGTTTTCTCATTTATGAGTATTTTGTTAGGAGGAGGAAGAGGAGTGGCAAATAAAGAATTAAAGAGGGGCCTGGGCGCGCGCCATATTCAGATGATCGCCTTGGGCGGTACAATCGGTGTTGGCTTGTTTATGGGTTCTGCCAGCACGATTTCATGGACTGGCCCATCTGTCCTTCTGGCTTATGCAATATGCGGAATTTTTATCTTTTTTATTATGCGTGCGATGGGTGAAATGCTGTATGTCGAGCCGAGCACAGGTTCTTTTGCGACGTTCGGCCATCAATATATTCATCCGATGGCAGGTTATATAACAGCATGGAGCAACTGGTTCCAGTGGATTATCGTCGGCATGTCAGAAATTATCGCTGTCGGTTCTTATATGAAGTATTGGTTCCCGGATTTGCCTGCTTGGATACCTGGTATCGTGGCAATGGTGATTCTTGGTGCGGCGAATTTAATTTCTGTTAAGTCGTTTGGGGAATTTGAGTTTTGGTTTGCGATGATTAAAATCGTGACGATTATCTTGATGATTATTGCGGGAATCGGAATTATTTTCTTCGGTTTTGGCAACGGCGGAGATGCGATCGGTTTGTCGAACCTGTGGTCTCACGGGGGCTTCTTTGCAGGAGGTTTCTCAGGTTTCTTCTTTGCACTGTCTCTTGTCATTGCGGCCTATCAAGGAGTTGAGCTGATCGGGATTACAGCGGGTGAAGCGAAGGACCCGCAAAACACGCTAAGAAATGCGATTCAAAGTATTATCTGGCGTATTTTGATTTTCTACATTGGTGCTATTTTTGTGATCGTGACGGTGTATCCTTGGGATGAGCTCAACTCACTCGGAAGTCCGTTTGTGTCTACGTTCTCGAAAATCGGAATTACGGCAGCGGCCGGCATTATTAACTTTGTCGTGATTACTGCTGCAATGTCCGGCTGTAACAGCGGTATTTTCAGCGCGGGCCGCATGCTGTATACACTGGGTGTCAATGGACAAGCACCGAAATTCTTTAAGAAGATTTCACGCAATGGTGTGCCGCTGTATGGCACAATTGCGGTACTGATCGGTTTGGCTGTCGGCGTTGTGCTGAACTATATCGCTCCGCCGAAGATCTTTGTCTATGTATACAGCGCAAGCGTGCTCCCAGGGATGATTCCTTGGTTTATCATTTTGATCAGCCATATCGGATTCAGAAAAGCGAAGGGCGCTGCATTAGATAAACATCCATTCAAAATGCCGTTTGCTCCTTTTACAAACTATTTGACGATTGCTTTCTTGCTGATGGTTCTGGTTGGCATGTGGTTTAACGATGATACTCGTATCTCCCTGATTGTAGGCGTAATTTTCTTAGCGCTTGTGGTCATTAGTTATTATGTGTTTGGGATTGGCAAACGCACGCAGGCCAATTTGACAAAAAGCGAACAAGCAGCTGAATAACGATAAAAAAAGAGACATTCACGGATGTCTCTTTTTTTATTTTTCGCGTATGGATTTTCCCTATTTTAGCAAGCTATAGGGTAAAGATAGCAGAAGGAAAGGTGTTCATGAAATGGATGTTACACTCGGTTATTTGCGCGAATCACTTTCGAATCATCTAGAAAATGAAGTCTGCCAGCGTATTTGCAAGAAGATGCTGGCGAAGCGTTATGCAAATGAAGGGGAATTTGTAAAAGACTTAGATGATAATGAAATGTCTTTTTTGAACCATGTATTAGAAAAAGAAATTAAGTATGCCCAGAATGAACAGGATCAAAAACGGGCCAAGGAATTAAACGAGGTGTATGAATTACTGCTTTGAGAAAGGCGGGTAAGAAATGGGAGCAATTGAACGAAGCGGATATACATTTCAGCCGGAGTTTAGCGTTGTCCGTCAAAACGGAGCCATCCATGTGTACCATCAAGGAGAATTTGTGGAAGAAATCGAATTTGAATTTAACGGGGAATATCCCGATCATGATTTGATTGAAGAGCTTGTGAATCATTATTGTTTTGAGCATGAGATTTAGAGCCCTGCCGTGCAGGGCTCTTTTATTTAGGATGTGATCAGGCCATACTTTTTCAGGATATCCACGGTGATGTTTTTGGCTTTTGTGCCGGAATCATCGACATTGGTGACAAAGACATAAGAGCCATGCTCTGTTTTGATGAATCCGACAAACCATCCTAATCCCATATCAGTCAGGCGGGTTCCGGTTTTCCCGTAGAGCGTGTAATGATCGCCTTCCTCTTGAATCATCATGCGCTTGACGGTTTTCATTACCGGCTTGTCAAATGGAAGCTCCTCTTTAGCCAGTTTCTCCAAAAAAGTTTCTTGTTCCAGCGGAGATATTGTAAGCGAGCTTTGCAGCCAAAACTGGTCGATTCCCCCGCTGATATCCTCGTTGCCGTAAGATAGTCTATGAAGCCACGATTTCATCCTTTCCTCACCGATATCCCGCGCTAATGCCTGATAATACCAGATTGCGGATTCGCGCATGGCCGAGCCCAGCGTATGGTCGCGGTTCCATGATTCGAATTCACGCTTGACCCCGTCCCATCGTTTAACATCGTATTCATCTCTTACAGCTTTGACCTGCAAACCGATTAAAGCGTTCACGACTTTAAAGGTGGATTGCGGAGTTTGTCTTTGATTTGCCCATTTTCTGTTATAGACAAATGTCTGATCCTTTTGTAAATCGTGAAGAATGAAGGTTCCATCCGTATCCTTGAATTCGTCATCGACATTCATTCTGTTGACATTCAAGTGTTTTTCATGAGCAGATGATGCTGCGTGGACGGAGAAGCCGCCGATCCCTGCAATACTCAGCACAAGCACAACATATATCCATTTTTTCATTTTGTTCTCCCCTTCGTTTTGATTAACTACCTTTTCTCTCTTTCGTTTGTTCTTCCTTTAAAAAATAATCAAAAAGCGCTTAAATTTGGTTTTGTAAACAAATACTGTTACTGGGTTTATATTCGGAAGATAACGTGAAAATAGAGGGTAAAAAGGAAGGCAGGGTAAGCGGATGAATGAGCAGATTCCACATGACAAAAGTCTCGATAACAGCCTGATACTGCTGAAGGAAGGGTATTTATTTATTAAAAACAGAACAGAGCGCTACAATTCAGATCTGTTTCAGGCCCGTTTGTTGGGAAAAAACTTTATTTGCATGACTGGCGCTGAGGCGGCGAAGGTGTTTTATGATACGGATCGATTCCAGCGGCAGAACGCTTTGCCTAAGCGGGTGCAGAAATCGCTGTTTGGTGTTAATGCGATTCAGGGAATGGATGGCAGCGCGCATATCCATCGGAAGATGCTTTTTCTATCATTAATGACACCGCCGCATCAAAAACGTTTGGCTGAGTTGATGACAGAGGAGTGGAAAGCAGCAGTCACAAGATGGGAGAAGGCAGATGAGGTTGTGTTATTTGAAGAAGCAAAAGAAATCCTATGCCGGGTAGCGTGCTATTGGGCAGGTGTTCCGTTGAAGGAAACGGAAGTCAAAGAGAGAGCGGATGACTTCATTGACATGGTCGACGCGTTCGGTGCTGTGGGACCGCGGCATTGGAAGGGAAGAAGAGCAAGGCCGCGTGCGGAAGAGTGGATTGAAGTCATGATTGAAGATGCTCGTGCCGGCTTGCTGAAAACGACTCCCGGAACAGCGCTGCATGAAATGGCTTTTCACACACAAGAAGATGGAAGCCAGCTGGATTCCCGCATGGCAGCCATTGAGCTGATTAATGTATTGCGGCCTATTGTCGCCATTTCTTACTTTCTGGTGTTTTCAGCTTTGGCGCTTCATGAGCATCCGAAATATAAGGAATGGCTGCGGTCTGGAAACAGCCGGGAAAGAGAAATGTTTGTGCAGGAGGTCCGCAGATATTATCCGTTCGGTCCGTTTTTAGGGGCGCTTGTCAAAAAAGATTTTGTATGGAATAACTGTGAGTTTAAGAAGGGCACATCGGTGCTGCTTGATGTATATGGAACGAACCACGACCCTCGTCTATGGGATCATCCCGATGAATTCCGGCCTGAACGATTTGCGGAGCGGGAAGAAAATCCGTTTGATATGATTCCTCAAGGCGGGGGGCACGCCGAGAAAGGCCACCGCTGTCCAGGGGAAGGCATTACAATTGAAGTCATGAAAGCGAGCCTGGATTTCCTCGTCCATCAGATTGAATACGATGTTCCGGAACAATCACTGCATTACAGTCTCGCCAGAATGCCGTCATTGCCTGAAAGCGGCTTTGTAATGAGCGGAATTAGACGAAAAAGGTAAATTAAAAAGCTCTCTTCCTTTATCGAAGAGAGCTTTTTGATTACTTCTTTTTTTCATCGTAGTATTGGACGGGATACATGGAACCTTCTGATACCATTTTGTTGTCCTCGATATCTTGCGGGTCCGGGTGGCCGGCTTTATCAACTGGGAACGTTTCCATGTCGGGCTGTTTTGTTATTTTCATCTTCATGCTGTGAATGAATTCTCTTGCCTTTTGGCGATTTGACGGGTCTTTTAATAGATAAGAAGTGATGCCGACAGTTGAAACAGCGAGACCTGAAAGTAACAGCTTTTGTTTCATGGTGATACTCCTTTCTATTTTAAGAATAGTGTTTCCTGTATCATTCCCGTTTTGGAAATAGCTAAACCTATTGTGTTTTTATCATTGGAATTCACAGTAAATTCCATTTAAGAAGAAATTAGTGACTTCATTCCTGTATTGGAAGG
>NZ_JAVAXX010000188.1:0-13167 GCF_042709275.1 Bacillus sp. LR_5
TCAATGGGATCAAGCTTTGCGGCTTTATTTGCAGGAAGCATGCCGAAAATAACACCAATGAGCATACTGAACAGCACGCCCCCGCATACAACCTGCCAGGATATGAGTGACGGCCAGCCCGCAATGGCTGAAACAAGCGCGGCCCCTCCGTATCCAATACCAATCCCGACCAGACCGCCAATCAGCGTCAATACGACTGATTCAATTAAAAACTGAGTCAGAATCTGTCCCCTCGTCGCACCAAGTGATTTTCTGATTCCGATTTCCCGCGTCCGTTCTGTGACTGATACGAGCATAATATTCATGACACCGATTCCGCCGACCAAAAGGGAAATACCTGCAATTGAGCCGATAATCGTCGTCATAATTGCAGTTACTTTGCCAATTCCGGCCGCAATCTCTTCCATGTTCATCACTTGATACGAATCCTCTGTGCCATGATTGTCATTTACCAGCTGTGCCGCTTCTTTTCCAGCCGATTTTATGTCGTCTGCTGATTCGACCTGCAATGATACGTTACTGAAATCACTTGTGCCAAAAGAGGATTTCATCATATTAAATGGCACATACATTTCACTTAAACCGAAAGAAAGCAAGCCTGTTTCTTTTTTCAGCACGCCGATAATTTCAACGGGCTGTCCGTTTATCCAGACAACTTCACCTAAAGGAGAGGTTTTATCGAACAGTTCTTCAGCCATCTTTTGAGAGATGATTCCGGCTCTATTCCCCGCAAGAAAGTCATTGTCGGTAAATGTTCTGCCGCTTTCGATTTCTAAAGAATTGACATTCATGTATCCATCATTTATTCCGTTAACCGTAGCATCGGTTTCTTCTTCGTGATAACGCGCTTTCATACTTTCAGAAGTCGAAGCAACGACTTGTTTAATGCCTTCTATTCCTTTTAAACCTTTAATATCGTTTTCTGTAAACGTAGATTCAGCTGCGGCGTTCGGGTTGCTTGCAAGCTCCTCGTCGCTAGGCATATAGTACAGCTCCACAGTATTTCCCGGGCCGCTGATCGACTGCTTCAGCATTTGCTCGCCGCCCTGTCCTACCGCAACGACAACAATGACAGAGCCTACACCAATGATAATGCCGAGCATCGTTAAGATCGAACGCATTTTATGGGCAAGGACAGAGCTTAGAGCCATTCTGATGTTTTCCAACAGGCTCATTCTCCCACACTCCTTTGTCCGGAGCTGGCAGGAACAATGTTTCCGTCACGCACCATGATTATCCGATTCGTGCAATCTGCTACTTCAGACTCGTGAGTAACCAGAACGATTGTCGTTCCCTCGGCATTTAATGCTGTAAACTGATCCATAATCGCCTCGCTTGTTTTCGTATCCAGCGCGCCGGTCGGTTCATCAGCTAAAATCAATTTCGGCTCATTCACGATCGCCCTCGCAATCGCCACCCGCTGCTTCTGCCCGCCCGACAGCTCGTTGGGCATGTGGAGCATTCGATCGGCTAACCCGACCTTTTCCAATGCTCTCTCAGCCCGCTCTTGACGTTCCTTTTTGCCTATCCCGGAATAAATCATCGGCAGCTCGACATTTTTTTTTGCGTTCAGCCGCGGAAGAAGCTGAAATTGCTGAAATACAAAACCGATGGACCGGTTACGGACTGCCGCCAGTTCTTTATCTTTATATGAAGAAATGTCTTCGCCGTCCAATTGATATGTACCGGAAGTCGGCCGATCAAGACAGCCGATAATATTCATAATCGTCGATTTTCCTGATCCTGACGGCCCCATAATCGAGACATATTCACCTTGATGAATGTCCAAATCAATAGAATGGAGAACATCAAACGTTTCCTTTCCGATCTGGTAGCTTTTTCGCACATTAGAAAGCTGAATCATTTAGGATTTCACTTCCATTCCGTCAGTCACCTGATCAGATGGATTCAAAATGACTTGATCATCTTGGGAAAGCCCCTCTTTAATTTCTGTCAGGTCATCTGTCACTTCGCCGATTTTGACATCAACTCGCTTTGCTTTTCCGTCTTTTACTGTATACACATAATATTGGTCATCTTCTTTTTTGACTGCCTTTGAAGGAAGCGTATTTGCTTTCCGTTTATCTGTTTCAATATTCATGATAAATTTAAAGCCTGGCTTTCCTTCTGGAAGATTTCCTTTTATTTTCACTTGAAGCGGGTATTGGACCGCCTGTTCTGTTCCTTGTGCCGCAGCGCTCTCCTGCTGATCCGGAACAAGCCCGACTGCGGAAACCGTGCCTTTCCATGTTTTACCCTGTATTACATCTGAAGTGAGTGTGACCTTCTGGCCTTTTTTGACTTTCAATGTATCGTATTCAGACAATTTCCCTGAGACGACAAGGTCTTTTGGGTTGCCGATATGTATGACAGGCTCTTGAATATCTGACTTTTTGGATGCCGCTTCTTGGTTGACAGAAATAACGGTGCCTTCAATTTCGCTTTTCACTTCAAGATCTGATACCCGGTTGGCAAGTGACTGTCGCTGAAGCTCGGTTTGTTTTAATTCGATCTCCGCTGTTTTTTTCTGCATTTGAAGCTCTGTCCGTTCTGATTCGATTTGTTTTTCTGCTTCTTTCTTTCCTACCTGTTTTTCCAGTTCTCTTTCTTTGCTGTCTAAGGCTTTTAACTTTTCTTGAATTTGGTCAATTTGAAGCCGATTGGATTCAGACGTTAACTGGTTCTGTTCTTTTTCCAGGCTCAGCTGCTCATTTGTATAGGTGACTAAAGGCGTGCCCTTTTTAACTTTATCGCCTTCCTTAACTTTAATGTCTTCTAATGTCCCTTTATCCGCTTCATAAAAGACATACTGTTCATTTGAAAATTTTAGCGTGCCAGGAACCATAACCGTTGATGAGATTTCATTTTCTTCAACGCTCCCCGTCTGTATCTCCTTGCCGGCGCTGCCGCTTGTTGGAGCGGCAGACCGGTATATATTGATTCCAACAAAAAGAGCGACTATAACTGCGATTCCAATTCCGATCCAGACTTTTTTCATGAGCTTATGCACCCGCCACAGAATTGATTAAACCTGAAAAGAGCGAAAATACAACTAAAATTCCGAATAGAATGATTGCTGAAATCCATCCGGCTTTTTTGGAGATGCCTCCCGTTTTGTGAAGTCCGATTGCTAATAATACAAAGCTCCAGATGCTGAAAATTTCAAAGGTATTTAACACGCTGGCAAGAGCCCCGTCAGATGGGATAATCCCTGCCAGTGACGTCGTGCTGTAAAGAGGATTCACGTCAGTCGTAAAAGCAACGATTCCATTAACCAATAATCCGAGACTGCTAATTAAAGAGACAAACAGACCGAGAGAAAGCATTTTTTTATATGTCGTAACACCGCCTGATATTTTTACACAGAGCCAATAAATAAGAGGGGCAATAAATAATGCTGCGATACCGCCGATAATAGCGCCTGCCATTCCGCCAAATTTGGTTATTGTTGCGACAGTTTCCATTTGTTCAGCAGATAGCCCTTGCGTATCCTGGCTTTTCAAAAGCTCACTATAATCCGTACCGAGTGATTGCAGCACGGCACCGACGATGATAATTGTTGCAACAATCAAAAGCGGTCCCCATACAGCCGGCCTTTCTCTTATTCTTTCAAATTGAACGGACGGACTTGTGATTACTCCGAAAAGTGAAGGCTTTTCAGTCGCTGTTCCGCTGTTTTTTTCTACATTCGTTTCCATTTCAAAACCTCCTTGAGAATATCTAACAAATAGTACGGGAAGGATATCAAAAAGTTTCATGTTTTTCTAATAAATTTCCAAAAGCCTTCAATATTGAAGGCTTTTCATATTATTCTATCGCTGTGCTGTATTGCGCTTTCACAAGCCCGGCATAAATGCCTCCTTTAGCGAGCAGCTGATCATGGTTCCCTTCTTCTATTTTCCTGCCGTGATCAAGAACAATGATGCGGTCGGCGTCGCGGATCGTAGACAATCTGTGAGCGATCATCACTGCTGTACGCCCTTTCAGAAGCGTTTTTAACGCTTGCTGAATTTTTACTTCTGTCTCTGTATCAATGCTTGCCGTTGCTTCGTCAAGGATGATAATAGCCGGATCGGCGAGCAATGCTCTTGCAAATGAAATAAGCTGACGCTGACCGGCAGACAGTACGCTGCCCCTTTCCTCTACCTCTGTTGCGTATCCTTCCGCTAAATCGGAAATAAACTCATCCGCTCCGACCGCTTGGGAGGCTTTCATCACTTCTTCATCCGAAGCATTTGGCCTTCCAAAACGAATATTTTCCATGATGGTCCCAGAGAAAATAAATGTATCTTGCAGGACAATGCTGATTTGAGAGCGCAGACTGGCAAGGGAAAGATCCTTAATCGGTATACCGTCTATTTTAATGGTGCCTCCGGTCGCATCATAAAAACGGCTGATTAAATTGGCAATCGTCGTCTTCCCGCTCCCTGTATGCCCGACAAGCGCAAGCGTCGAGCCCGCAGGAATAGAGAAAGAAACGGCGTGAAGGGCTTTTCGTTTTTCATCATACGAAAATTCAACCTCTTCAAAACTGATCTCCCCATTTATCTTTTCATTTTGAATGGCATTCGGCTTCTCCTTGACATTTGGCTGTTCGTCCAGAAACTCAAAAATCCGTTCTGATGATGCCATCCCCATTAACAGCTGATTATAGACCTGACCCAGTCTCGAAATAGGTTCCCAAAACATTCCCAGATAGAAAGCAAAAGAAACGAAGACGCCAATCGTAATGGTTTCATTCATGATGAGTGTGGCTCCATACCAAATCAAGACAGCCGTCCCAATCGCATTCGTCATTTCTACAAGCGGACGGAACATGGCATTTTTTCTAGTTGCTTCCCGCCATGATTCGTAGTTCTCCTGATTGACACCGTCAAAATACGCCATGTTTTCTTCTTCCTGCGTAAATGCCTGCGTGACCCGGATGCCCTGAATGCTTTCGTTTAGATGAGAGTTGAGCTTCGATTGCTTCAGCCGTACCGTTTGCCAGGATCGGCGTATTTTTTTTCTGAGACTTGTTGAAATAAAAAACATAATCGGCAATGTCACCATGATGGCTATAGTCAGCTCAGGGCTCAGCGTAAACAAAATGATAATCACGCCGGCCAGAAGCAGCAAGTCGGTCAACAAATTGATGACTCCGCTTGTAAAGAGCTCCTGAAGAGAGTTAATATCATTCATGATCCTGACTAAGATCGATCCCGCCGACCGCTGATCAAAAAATCGATGGGATAAGCGCTGCACATGGGTAAATAAATGCTGTCGCAAATCGTAAATGACATGCTGGCCAAGCTGATTCATCCACCTGATTCTTAACACATTGGCGGCGTAATTGAGGACATATAAACCGCTAATAATAAAAATGAGCTGAATCAGCAGCTCCGAGTTTCTCCCTGTAATCGCTTGATCAAGAACATAAACGCCGATCAAAATGGGGATCACAAGCTTCACAGCAGTGCCAATTAATACGGTGAGAAAAGAAAGCGGCAAAATTGTTTTTCGATATGGTTTGACATAGCTCAGCAGCCGCCACATTTGAGCCCAGTTAAACGGCTTTTCAATGATTTCATCTGAAGAGTAATAGAAACGCTCTAAAATCCCCTGTTTTTTCGCTTGTTTCATTTGGCCCCTCCCTATCCGACCTCATGCGGCTCATTAATCATTTTGACATCACGGTATTGCAAATCGTAAATCTTTTTATAGTAGCCGCCTTTTTTAAGAAGCTCATGATGTGTTCCCCTTTCACGAATGCGTCCTTTATTAAAAACGAGAATTTCATCAGCGTGTTTCAGTGAAGAAATGCGGTGAGCGACGATAAAGGTTGTGCGGTTTTTCATGACTTCTTTTAAGGCAAGCTGTATGCTGTGCTCCGTTTGCATATCTACTGCGCTTGTGGCATCATCCAATATTAAAATGCTCGGGTTCAAGCAGATGGCTCTCGCAATGGCAATACGCTGTTTCTGCCCGCCGGAAAGCCCCATTCCCCTCTCTCCCAGCATGGTGTCATACCCATCAGGAAGCTCCACAATAAAGTTATGAGCCTGTGCCCTTTTTGCCGCTTCGATGACGTCGTCCATTGAGGCATCCGGCCGCCCATACGAAATATTTGATCTAATCGTAGATGAAAACAGGAAGGATTCTTGAAGTACGACCCCGATATTGGAGCGAAGGGTTTTTAACGAATAATCCGTGATTGGTTTGTGATCAATGGTAATCATTCCGCCAACAGGACTGTAAAATCTGGTGAGAAGCTGTGTCACTGAGCTTTTGCCTGAACCTGTCGGGCCCAACAGTCCGATTACCTTCCCGCTGTTTGCCTCAAAGCTTACATTGCACAGCGCGTTTGTTTGTTCTTTCCCGTATGCAAGAGAAACATTTTTGAAATGGACATCTCCGGTTAATTTTTGTTTATGCAAAGCATGAGGATGATCTGTAATGTCTTCTTCTTTTTCCAGAATGTCGAGCAGGCGTTCCCCTGACGCTTTTGCTTGAGAGAACATATTGATGACAAAACCTAAGTTCATAATGGGCCACATCATATAATTGACAAGGCTGAAGAAAGCAACGAGCTCGCCGGGATTGAGCTGATTTTGCATAACCAAGTAACCGCCGTATGAGAGGAGAGCT
Organism: Bacillus sp. LR_5; assembly: GCF_042709275.1. NCBI lineage: Bacteria > Bacillati > Bacillota > Bacilli > Caryophanales > Bacillaceae > Bacillus > Bacillus sp. LR_5. The sequence goes on from NZ_JAVAXX010000188.1 coordinate 6,628, forward strand.
ACAATACAAATGTTACCAATGAACTCCATTAAAGGGAAATACGCAGACCAGATGGATGATGTTTGTAAATACTGCGCCCTGTATTCTGCATTGGCTTTATTGAAAGTGCTGATCTGAAAATCTTCCCTGGAAAGAGATTTAACCGTATTAATGCCGCTGATATTTTCCTGAACTTTTGTATTGAGTTTCGCAAACGATTTGCGGATGCCTCTGAAGGCGGGATGGACTCTTTTGTCAAACCGGTATACCGCAACCGCGAGAAATGGCAGAACAGCTATTGTCACAAGCGTGAGAGGAACAGAATAGTAAAACATAACCGACAGGCTGATGGCTACCAGCAGGCCGAAGCGAATGAGCTCAGCGAGACCGTATGATAAGAAAAAACGAAGCCCTTCAACATCAGCAGTCAGCCTGGACATCAAATCTCCTGTTTTCGCGTTATCATAGTAAGAAAAAGAAAGCCGCTGCAGTTTTTCATACAGACCATTTCTCAGCCGATAAACGGATTTGATCCCGAACATATCACCTAAATACTGATGAAAAAAGGTAGCCATTCCTTTCAAAACCATTACCGCAATAAATCCTAAGCTGACCCACGCCGCAAGCTGAAACTGCCGTCCCAGCACGATCTCATCAATCGTAATTTGCAGGATAATCGGATAAACGACAGTAATTGCAGTCATCAAAAGCATGGCTAGAAGCGACCACATAAACACTTTTCTGTACGGCCAATAATACATTTTTAATCTTTTAAATGTCTCCATATCCAGCACCTTTCCAACATTTATCATCTTCACTATATCGATACCCGAAATAAATTTCTATTATTTTTCAAAATTTCAGTCTAATTATGGAGTGAGTCTCTTACTTTATAGGGAGTAACATATGTAGAATAAACGCTTACAGAAAATCATTGTATGCTGAGGATACTTGGGGATATGCCAATGAAATACAGAAAAACCGGACGGCTGAAATGCCGTCCGGTTTTCATCCCCCGCTGACCGGCGGTATGATGGCTACCGTGTCACCCGAAGATACAGAGGTATTTTCTTTTACATAGCTTTCGTTAACGGCAATCATAGCCGTATCAATAGATTCAAGACCGTATTGTTCTTTTAGACTCGCTTTTATTTCATCTGTGGTTGCTTGTTCCACATCTATTTCTATTGCTTGTGTACCGGCCTGTTCAGCCAGTCCTGCAAATAAAAGAATTTTAATCATGCTGCTCTCCCTCGCTTAGGTCTGGTTTTCCGTTCGGATAAGCTGTTGTTTCTAGCTGGTCGCCGATCCATTGCTCACCGTCTTCCCAAATTTCTTTTTTCCAAATCGGCACAATCTGTTTAATGCGTTCAATCGCATACTCATTGGCTTCATATGCGGCTTTTCGATGGGGAGAAGATACAGCAATCACTACCGCTGCTTCACCGATATCGAGCACACCTATACGGTGCGTGATCGCAGCTGAGGCACCTTCCCATTTTTCTTCGATTTCAGCGCCGATTTGAGCAAGCATTTGCACGGCCATCGGTTCATATGCCTCATATTCAAGCCGAACCGTTCTTTTTCCGTTTGTCCATTCCCGAACCGTACCAATAAATGTTGTAATGGCTCCTGCTTCCCGTTTCTCCACTTTTTTGATGATGTTTTCAGTATTAATGGGTGTTTTCGTAATCTCAAACCGTTCCATTATGCAGATTCCCCCTTCAGCTGTGAAAGCACAAAATCCACGGCAACCGGATCATCCGCATGAAAAACGGGTAATCCCTGATGCTCTGTCATATGCTCTTTTTTTCTATAGATGATGGCGATTATATTTACTGCTTGCAGCGCTTCCAGATCTTCCTTTTCACTTAGGATAACCACTTTAGGATAAGGGGCTTTTTTAAAGCCTTCAATCAGAAGACAGTCTGTTTCGAGAAATTGGTATAACTCGACCAGCCGTGCCAAATCCCAATTGCGGCGGGCAGTCAGCTGTAACACACCAGCACCTTCTACCGCTGTTACATCAGCACCTGCCGCCTTGTAACGGTCCGTGTCTTTTCCTTCCGTGAGCGTTTGCGGTTCACCGCCGTGACCATGGTGCTTCAGGCAGCCCAAATGGACTCCCTGTTCAGAGGCTTTTTCAAGAATGCGCTCAATAAACGTTGTTTTCCCGCTGTTTTGAAATCCTACAACTTGGACGATCGGGAAAGGACGGACCAAGGCCATTCACTTCCATTCTCTTCTCTGATGAGCAGCACTTGAACCGTTCTGCCAGATTCGTAGCCTCGCGTGCCGCCCGGCAGGATAATAAATGCATTGGCATCTGCAAGTGATGTGACAGAGCTCGACTTATCTAAACCAACGGGTGTCGCCAACAGCTTCCCTTCCTGATGGTGCACGAGCGCACGAACAAATCGGGTAAATGGGTTCGGCTTCGGAAAATCCTTGGTCAAAACTGCTTCCGCACAAATTGAATGCGGTGTTTCATTGAGCAGCCATGTCTGGATTATCGGTTTGACAAACAGTTCAAAACCGACATAGCATGCCGACGGATTACCTGAAAGGCCAAACAGCAGCATATCGTTTGCATGCGCCACCGTTGTCACGCTGCCCGGGCGCATGGCAACTTTATTAAACAGCACGTCCGCTCCGAGTTTTTCATAGATCGCAGGCAAAAAGTCAAAGTCACCGACTGACACACCGCCAGTTGTGATCAGGAAATCCACTTTTTTCATCGCTTCTTTAACTGCAGCAAAGCTTTTATCCAGTTCATCAGAGATTTTCCCTAAATAAAGCGGTGTTGCGCCTGCTTCTATCGCTTGCGCATATACCATACTCGCATTGCTGTTGCGGATTTTTCCCGGTTCCAGCGGATCACTGACATTCAGCAATTCGGTACCGGTTGCGATAATCCCGACTACAGGCTTTCTCACGACAGGCACAGATGCGTATCCGAATGTTGCCAAAAGAGCCGTCACTCCTGGTGTCACCCGGGTGCCCTTTGTCAGTAAAACACTCCCTTTTTGAGCGTCCTCACCTGTTTTTGAAATATTATCCCCCGTCTGAAAGCGGCGTTTTAAAGACATAAATGACTTCCCATTCTCCTCAAAGGTTTGAGTCAGTTCAATCATGACGACTGCATCTGCCCCTACAGGGATTTGCGCGCCAGTCATAATCCGCACGGCCTGAAACGGGCCAAGTTTTTTTTCAGATACTGCTCCCGCTCCAATATGGTCAATAACTTCAAACCGAACTGGGTTTTCACGTGATGCATATGCCGTATCGCACGCTCTGACAGCAAAACCATCGTATGGCGAACGGTCAAACGCAGGGACGTGGTGATCCGCAGTTATATCTTCGGCTAAAAACCGATGAAGGCTGTCTTCAAGCGCCACCCATTCTGTTTCACCTTGTTTTTGAAAATGGCAGACACGCCGAACTGCCTCGTCTACCGGTATCGGTGTTCTTTTCTCCAGCATTCTGACCCCTCCTGTTGTTACAGTCCAATCACTCTTGCCAACACGGAGTTGGCTTCTTTCACATCATTTGTTCCATGCACCAGTGCCCGTCCGTCATTGAAAATGACAATTCTGAAATCCTCGTAAAAAATATGCAGCAAAAACGCATTAGCCTCGACCTTGCCGATTGTTTTCAGCCGCTTAATGAGTTCCTGTTTCGGGATTCTTTTTAATGATTCTGACCTTACCTGCACTGTATCACGGCCGCATAATACAGCAGCTTTTGGTGTATTCCAATCCTGAAGATAAGGATATACCGCATTTGCTCCGCAAGATGGGCAATCCTCACGGCGTACATGATTAACGTTAATCTTCATATGCGAATTGTTCCAGACATCAAATGTCACAAAACCCCGCTGTATTGCTTCTATTTGGCCGGTTAACAGCTTAAATGCCTCAGCCTGCTGATATGCTGAAACGATATGCACAGCAGGCGGAATAATGCCGGCAGTATCACACGTCGCCCCGCCGACAGGAATTTGCTCAAACAAACAAGACAGACAAGGGGTTTCTCCGGGAATGACAGTCATGAACATTCCCTGGCTGCTTACACAGGCGCCATAGACCCAAGGTGTCTTTGTTTTCTGGGCAAGATCGTTTATCAGCATGCGGGTTTCAAAATTATCTGTCGCGTCGATCACGACATCTGCTTTTTCAATCAGCGGCTCAAGCGTTTCGGCTGTTCCTTCGGTAACATACGCCTCAATATGTATCTCGCTGTTAATCGCTGATAGATGCTCTTTGGCAGCCATGGCTTTCGGCATGCGGAGTTTGGCATCGCTTTCTGTATAAAGCTGCTGCCTTTGAAGATTGCTCCACTCCACATAGTCACGGTCAATAATGGTAATCGTACCGACTCCCGCTCTCGAAAGCCCTTCAGCTCCTGCAGTGCCGAGCGCTCCCGCTCCGACAATCAGCACATGGCTGTCTGCCAGTCTTTTCTGACCCTCTTCCCCAATTTGCTTAAATCTGATTTGCCGTGAATAACGTTCCTCCATCAAACCTGTTCTCCTTATCTTTTATGTCATCTTATCATGTTATTGCCCCGTCAGTCCCGCTTGAGGGAGTTCGATTTTTCTTCCAAACAGCTAAAATCATCACGTGTATTAATGTTGATAAACTCTGCCGGGTTTGCTCCGATATTTTCAGCCTGTACGTAACAAACCGAAATTCTGCCTAATAAATCTGATATTCTCAACCTCTTCTCAGAAAGCTGATCGTATAGAACTGGCATGATACGTTTGTGGTAAATCGCAATCAATGGCTGCACTTGTCCGTCTGAAATTGGGACTACCGCGTCAGCACCGGCAGTCATCAGACGTTTGAGCTCCAGTATCGTCCTTCTTTGTATCAGCGGTGTGTCACAGGAAAGAACAGTATAAAGATCACCGTCTGTCTTTTTAAAAGCGGTATATATACCAGCCAATGGCCCCATGCCTTGAAATGGCTCAGCATCTTGATACACTTCATTTTCACCGTTTTCTTGAAATCTATCAATAAATTCGGGACGGCTGATGATAACCGTTTGTTCTCCAAGTGCCTCTTTAGCGCATTCGTAAAGCATCCTGCCCTTCCATTTGACAAACGCCTTCGGTTCTCCAAAGCGACGTGAGGCTCCCCCTGCCAACAGTACGTTTACATGCTTCATATCATCTCACCTCTAGTTTCGTTAAAAGCATAGCAAAAGCAAAGGCTCAACGCTACTGCTTGTCTGTTTATTAAAGAGGAATAGCTGTTCAGTATTTGCATATTGTAGTGTTAACATCATGAGGGAGATGGTTCGAATGAAAAGATCAGGTCCTTTTTTCCACGACGTGTCTCAGGAGAACCTTTATTTAAAATCCGAGCTTTCAAGGTGCCATAAGCTGATTGCTGAACTTGAAGCAAGCTACTTTCATCAGAAAAATAACAAACTGCTCAAAGAAAATACCGATATGAAAGAAAAACTCCAGCAGCTGTCTGCCGAATTAACACATATGTCAACAAAAGAAAAACATGCCTCCCACACCAGCCAAACCCTGCATCAAATAAGAACTGAACTGCTTGATAAAATCGTTGTTTTGCAGGAGCTTCTATCTGCTGAAACCTATAAACGCAGAGCCGAAATCGAAGAAAAACATAAACTTCATATTGCTAAAGTCAAAATCGAAGAAGAAAATAAAAATCTTCATAAACGGATCAGCGAACTTCAAGCCTCGATTGAGCAGGAACAAAATGCACTGCTTCAGGCAAAACAGCAAGCCGAATTGATAAAAGCCGAAAACGGGCGTCTAAAAGAGCAAATGGTAGAAAAAGAATATCAGCTAAAACATATTAAAATAGAAGTTGATCATATGAAAGATCGAATCATAGAAACGAAAGAAAGACTGCTAGACATAGAAAAAACGAAAGAAAAATTATTTCACGAAACTATTATATCGTATAAACGGCAACTTGATGAAAGCGATGCCTGGATTGCTTCTCATTTTGCCGATATTGATGGCGGCACGAAACAAAAAGAAAAAACGGAAGAAGAAGCTCCAGCGGCCTACGCGCAGCCAAATCATGTAGAGACTATCCTTGAAGATGTCACCAAACAGATACATGTGCTTCAAAAACAGCTTGCCCACGCCCAATCATCAGACCAGGCCAAGAGCCATACAATCGAAGAGCTGAGAAACAGAGCCGCTGAAGAAAAGCCTTATCAAAAGTGGGTGTATAAGCTTAATCTTGAAAAAGAAAACAAACCTTCACAGAAAAAACCTCAATAAAAAAACTGCTTGAGCGATGCCAAGCAGTTTTTCTTTATATTTATTCATTTGCTGATTCTGCAGATTCGATTTCACCCTCTAAAATGTACTGCCCGCGATATGGCTTTTTCACTTCCGGGTACATTTTAATTAAGCTTTGCATAAACGTTGTCATATTAGGGATTTCAAGACCGCTTTCTTTTTCAATCTCTTTTTGAAGCTCCGAGCTCTTAATCGCCGCGTTGTGGCGTTTTAATGTTTTAATAGCAGCTTCACGCAGCTTAGCTGCTTTTGATCCCGGTCTTGCCGTT
>NZ_JAVAXX010000189.1:0-13039 GCF_042709275.1 Bacillus sp. LR_5
CATTTGTATTTATCACAAAACCGATTCCTGAAGAGATTGAAGCATTCATCGGTGAACATTGCCGTTATGAAGTATGGCAGGAGGATACGCTTCCGAGTGACGTGCTATTTGAAAAATTAAAAGATGCGGAAGGGCTTTTAACGTCAGGGACTTCCGGGCCGTCAATCAATCGTGAGTTGCTGGAACACGCGCCTAAGCTCAAAGTGGTCAGCAACCAATCAGTAGGCTACGATAACTTCGATATAGAAGCAATGAAAGAAAGAGGAGTCGTCGGGACTCATACACCTTATACACTGGATGACACAGTTGCAGATCTGGCTTTTTCACTGATTCTGTCTTCCGCCAGACGTGTTGCCGAACTGGACCGTTTTGTCAGAGCAGGAAAATGGGGAACCGTGGAAGAGGAAGCGCTTTTCGGAATTGATGTTCATCATCAAACGTTAGGCATTATCGGCATGGGCAGAATTGGAGAACAAGCAGCGAGACGCGCCAAATTTGGTTTTGATATGGAAGTGCTTTATCATAACCGACATCGCAAACAAGAAACAGAAGACAGCATCGGCGTTAAGTATGCAGAGCTTGATACATTGCTGGAGCAATCTGATTTTATTCTTCTCATTACGCCGCTGACTGATGAAACCTATCACATGATAGGAGAACGCGAATTTAAGTTGATGAAGGATTCAGCAATTTTCGTCAATATTTCCCGGGGAAAGACAGTTGATGAGAAAGCACTGATTCGCGCTCTTCAGGAAGGCTGGATCAGGGGAGCCGGCTTAGATGTATACGAAAAAGAGCCTGTCACCCAAGATAATCCGCTCCTGCAGCTGGATAATGTCACGCTGCTTCCTCATATCGGTTCAGCAACAGCTAAAGTGCGCTTCAACATGTGCAAACAGGCTGCCGAAAATATGCTCGCAGCGATCCAAGGGCAAACACCGAAAAATCTTACAAGAGAATTTCAATAAATCAAAAATCCGGTCTGATAACAGACCGGATTTCATATTACATACGCTGAAGAACAGCACGCTTATAAATATGGCGGGTGACGATATAATAAACAGCCTGGAATACAAAATAAATGAAGATGACAATTACGGCCTCAAGAAATAAATTGGAATTCAGCATATTACTTAACGCTGCATACGCAAAGCCCGCGTGAATCGTACCTGCGATAAATGGGATGAAGAATAAAAATCCTATTTGCTTTCCAAGGATCGAGTGAATCTCTTTGTCCGTAACCCCTATCCTTTTTAAGGCTAACACCTGCACTCTCGTATCTTCTATTTCCGTAAACATCCGCAAATACAGCATGCTTCCTTGCACGATAAAAAACAGCACGCTGACAAACAGACCAATAAACAGCATTAATGCAACTCCCTGCTTCACAATTTGATAACTAGGAGCACGTGTTTGAAAATCAGATGTATGTTCTTTCGGCACCATGTTTTCAAGCTTTTCAGAGACATCCACCGTCTCCTGCCAATGCTCAAGCTCATAACCTACCATTCTCATCTGTTCCTTCAGCGGCACATCCTGTGACAGACTGTCAAAGCTCTTTTCGCTGACAACCAATAAACGGCTGACTCCATCGACAGACATCAATATCCCTTTGTTTTGCTGCTTTTTCATGACGTAGGAAAGGTTTTTTCCTGACTTCATATGAAATGCTGCTGTTTCCCCTTCTCCAAATGTGTCTTTCACCATCATTTGAAAAGAAACATTAATAAATGCTTCATTTTCTTGTAAATGAATAACTGGGAACCCTTTTTCCTTTGCGACTTGATTATAGACTTTTTCTGAAATCAGCAAAGCTTCCGCTTCCATCTTCTTATTTCCATACGGCAAGTCTGACTGAAAAGTGACAGGAATCCCTGTGGCATCCACCTTATACTTGATAACAGCATGAGCTTTTTTCAATGTATTCTCAGCTGTCTCAGGCTTCATGACCTGAAAGCGGGAAGCATCCTTTTCCACCCAGGAAACAGACTGAGGAATGCTTTGCTCCTCCTGCCTTTGTAAATCGGAATAAAACATATAGATGACACCTGTAGCTGTTAGTATGACCGCTGTAATGACAGAGGTTAAAAACAGCATGCGTGCATGATCCTTCAGCCTGAATATCATGTTGGAACGCACAATGATATTCGTGCCTTTGTAGAAGCTGTGTTTCTTTCGGTACAGCATGCGGAAAAACGCCACACTGCTTTGTGTAAAAAAGAAATACGTGCCAACTAACACTAAAATCAAAATTGGAAATACCCGAAACATCATGTCAATGGCATTGGCTGTTGCAGATAGATAATAACCACTGCCAAGACATAGCAAAGACAATACAGTGAGCCATTTCGAATAAACCGGCAAACTTTTCGGCTTTTTGGCCGATTTAATCAGTTCAATGATTTCCAGCTTCCGAATCCGTCCCAGTGATAAAATGAGCAGCGTCTGAAACAGGATGAGAAAGCCGGCAATTGTCATCACAAACGCTTTCGGCACAATGGCAAACGAAATCGGCACCTTCACGCTGAGCATCCATGTCATAATCATAAAAAACAGTTTTGAAAATAACAGGCCTGCTCCAATGCCGGCCGCAATCGCCGCAAGAGAAATAAGTGACTGCTCATAATAAATCATCTTGCGAAGCTGCTGCTTTGATGTGCCAAACAGTGTCAGCAGCCCAAACTCTTTCTTTCTTGCCTGCAAAAACGCTGAATTGGAATATGTGATGAAAAATATACAAAACACAATGATGACGACAAGAGCTGCGCTCAAGCATGTTTTGACAAGGCTTCCGCCATATATATTGTCTTCATTGACATCAGGATGAAAAATAAATGATGTGAAGACAAAAAACACCGAAACGGCAAACACACAGCTTAAAAAGTAGGCCACATACCGTTGCAGATTCCCAAGAATGTTTTTACGGGCGATAGTTCTCAAATTCATGAAAATCGCCTCCCAACACACTCAAGGTATCCAATATACTTTGATAAAACACCTGCCTGTTTGTTCCTCTGTGAATCTCTGAAAAGAAACGTCCGTCTTTAATAAAAACAATTCGTTTACAGAAACTTGCTGCTGTGGCATCATGCGTAACCAACAGAATCGTCGCTTCCTTTTCCTCATTCAGCTGAGCCAGTGTGTTCATCACTTGCTTTGCCGATTTTGAGTCGAGGTTTCCTGTCGGTTCATCGGCAAGGATGAGCGCCGGATTGTGAATAATCGCTCTGGCACAGGCTGCCCGCTGCTGCTGTCCGCCCGAAACCTCATATGTGCGATGATCGAGAATGTGCTTGATTTGCAGCGTATCCGCCAGTTCATCCAATCGGGCTTCCATTTCTCTCAGCTTTACCTTATCCAATGCGAGCGGCAAGAGAATATTTTCACGAATCGTCAGCGTATCAAGCAGATTAAAATCCTGAAAGACGAAGCCGAGTTCTCTTCTGCGAAACAAAGCCAGCTCTTGGTCCTTTAACGTTTTCGGCTGAATGCCGTTGATCATCATCTCGCCCTGGGTCGGCTTATCAATGGTAGCCAGCAAATTCAAAAGCGTGGTTTTTCCGCTTCCCGACGGCCCCATAATCCCGACAAATTCCCCTTTTGACACACTGAGATCAAAGGCGCTGAGCGCTTGGTATGATATTGTTCCTTTATTTGAATAGTACGTTTTCGATAGGTTCGTTGTTTGCAACACGTTCATGTTCTGCTCCTCCTTTTTCTTTATTATAAAAAGGAAGTCAGCATCCTCCCATCGAACTTTCTTGCAATTCCGCTCCCCAACCTTACAATGCTGTCACATTCACGAGGGTGTCACTTGAAAACACGATGGTCATCACAGTGCCAGCCCCTTCTTTTGATTCCGCATACAGCTTATGGCCGAGACGGCTGCACACCTGTTTTGCTAAATAAAGGCCCATTCCAGTTGCCTCTTTCATGGTTCGTCCGTTTTCTCCGGTAAAAAACGCGTCAAAAATCCGCGGCAGATCCTGTGGCGGTATGCCGATTCCTTCGTCGGCAACCGACAATCGCGTCTCATGTCCCTGTGTTTCAATCCGGATTGTAATAGGGTCTCCCACACCTTGCTTTGAATATTTTAAGGCGTTGAAAAGGATTTGCTCGACAACAAAGGAAAGCCACTTTTGATCACTGGAAATCTGAACGGCATTTGGCGGCACATGTAATGTTGGAAAAAGGCGCCGTTTAATAAACTGACGTTTTTCCTGATTGATCAGTGAACGAACCATTTCTGCCAAATCAAAGGTTTGCGGCTTTACATCAAATGCAAATTCCTCCAGCCGAGCCGTTTGCAGCATCATATCAAGACCGTAACGAAATCTCTCATTCTCATCCTCCAGCTCCTCTAAGAACGTCGGAAAAGAGGATGAGGTTCCGTTTTTTCCTTCCTGAATCATTAAGGATATGACGGATACCGGTGTTTTCATATGGTGGACCCATTGGTTGGTGAAGGTATAATGCTGTTTTTGCTGATTGATATATTGTGAGAGCCTGCTTTCGTATTGCTGCCCGAGTGCGTTGATCATTTTCGTCCAAAGCGCTTGCTCTCCTGTTCTTGGCTTTCGGGCTTTCAAAGACTGTCCGATGTCATTCGAAGAAGAGGCTTGTTCTGCAAGCTTTTTAACATATGTGAGAAAGGAAAATTGCCGAACATAATCAGCAGCAAAACCTGCGGCTAAAAGAGTACCGGGCAAAATCCATATGTACATCATATTTTCTTTGGAAGGTTCTGCGCCGCTCTCTACAATGCTTAAATACGCAATCAGCATGGCGGACCCTATCCCTAATAATGAAAATAGAATAATGGCTAAGCGGTCGATGAGATAAGTCTTTAACACTCCGCTTCATCCTTCCGATTGACTTGAAATTGATAGCCTTGTCCTCTGATTGTGGAAATGCAATCTGTCAGTCCTGCATTCTCCAGTTTTCTCCGCAGCCGGTTGACATTGACCGTTAACGTATTGTCATCGACAAAATCAACGTCATCCCATAACGCCTCCAATAGTTCATCACGAGAGACAATTTTTTTATGCTCCCTCACAAAAATCGAGAGAAGCTGGAATTCTTTTTGGGAAAACAAAATCCGGACGCTGTTCCACTCCGCTTCATTTTGATCAGGATAAATCGTTAGCCCGCCAAGCTCCACTATTCTTGATTCCTGCGGCAAAGAGGGCGAGTATTCACCATATGTGCGGCGCAGGACGCTTTTGATTTTGGCCATCACTACCTCTAGATGGAACGGCTTTGTGATATAATCATCGCCGCCATTTTCAATCGCCATTACCTGATTCAGCTCATCGGTCCGTGCCGATATAAAGATAATCGGCGCATTGGAAATGGTACGGATTTGCCTGCACCAATAAAATCCGTCAAAAAAAGGCAGGTTGATATCAAGCAGCACAAGATCAGGCTTCATTTCTGCAAATTCCAATTTTATATCATTCAGCTGTTCAGCAATTTTCACTTCATATCCGTATTTTTGAAGATGACCGCCCAGCAAAGAAGCAATCCGCTCATCATCTTCCACAAGCAAAATCCGATACACGTTGATCCCCCTTATATGTACATCACGATGATTTTTCTAGAAGATTCCAAAATTATTATAGCATGTGCGGAATAGTAAATCGGTCTTTTTCTTTTCGTTATGATAGAATGATAAAGGTAAAATTTTCATAATAGGCAGGTGTCGTAATGAAGAAAATTATGCTGTTTCTGGCAATGACGTCAATTCTTTCAGCATGTCAGCCCAACTATACCGGGAAATACATAGAAATTGGGGATACACTAACTGACTATACCAAAGAGTGTTTTAAAGAGAATGAAATTCCTTATAAATACGAAAAGGGAAAACTGTATATCCCAGAAGACGCATTTGATACAGCAATCTACACTTGTTCATAAGAAAAAGCTTGCAGATAACCTGCAAGCTTTTCACGTTACAAAAAATGAGTATTTAATTTCTCTTCAAATTCTGAAGGGCCAATGTCACTTTTTTGAATGTCACTGCCGTTTTCATGAATCGTAAAATGGCGCTCTGACATGACCATCCTTCCGCTCGGCGTCAGCTTTGAGGCAAGCGGGGATTTGTTAAAAGGAGATTTTTCATGAGAGTGAATGATGTCCTTCATGTTATCTAAATCACCGAGATCACTCTCTTCAAGAGTAAAGGCGTAACCAATTTGCCAGCCTTCTCCTTTGTCCATCAGCAGAACATGGCTGCCCTTTTCTGTCTCTTCTTTTTTGATTCGGAATGACCCAACTGGTGACTGTACCGTTTCTCCGGAAAGCGGTATCGGCTGGAGCGCCAGGTTGATGCCGAAGCCGATATCAACGAGGTAATCGCCATTTTCCGCAGACAGCCATACAGCAGCATGCGTCCCTTCTAGTGCCCATCCCTCTTGATTGCCTGCATAAACCGTTCCTCGAATGAGCTTCACATGAAACCCGGCCTCATGCAAGACAAAATAAAGGAAACCATTTAGATCGTAGCATAGGCCGCCATGCTGATCTTTGAGCAGACGTCGCCATAGCTCTTCTTTTGTGATCTTATAATTCTCTTTTGCAAGTACGGCACGGTTTTCGAATGGAAAACGGTATGCCATTGCTTTGAGAAAAAGGGGAAGATCGCCGAAGCTGACATGATCTTTCTCCCAGCCAATTTTCTGAAAGCAGTCTTTTAGAAAGTCACTCATTTTTATCACCTAAACTTCTTCTTGAACGTAAGCAGCCAGCTTCTCCAGCGCCTCTTGTTCATCTTCTCCCTGGGCAATCAAGGTAACCTCAGTGCCTGTGCTTACCGCAAGGCTCATCAGCCCCATGATGCTTTTGGCGTTTACTTTTTTCCCATCCTTCTCAAGAAACACATCTGACGTAAACCGGTTTGCTTCTTGTACAAACAAAGCAGCAGGACGTGCTTGCAGTCCTGTCTTTAATCGAACTTCCACTTTCTGTTGAACCATAAGATCTCCCCTTTTCTTTACGGTTATTTTAAAGTGACGGTTTGCCCTGTCCGCAGCTGTTCTGCGATTTCGTCAAGTTTTCTCAGCCTGTGATTGATCCCTGATTTGCTGATTTTCCCGCTTGCTACCATTTCCCCCAGCTCTTTCAGCGTCACTTCCTGATAATCAATCCGAAGCTGCGCAATTTCCCGAAGTTTTTCAGGCAGCGCCTCCAGGCCGATTCTTTCATCGATGTATTTAATATTTTCCACCTGTCTCAGCGATGCGCCAATCGTTTTGTTTAAGTTGGCTGTTTCACAATTGACGAGGCGGTTGACCGAATTTCTCATGTCCCGGACGATTCTGACATCCTCAAATCGCAGAAGCGAATTGTGAGCGCCAATTACGTTTAGAAACTCTGTAATCTTTTCAGCCTCTTTTAAATAGGTAATGTAGCCTTTTTTTCGTTCAAGCGTTTTGCTGTTTAACTGAAACTCATTTAACAGGTCACATAATGAATCGTTATGCTCCTTATAAAGAGAGAAGATTTCTAAATGATACGAGGAGGTTTCCGGGTTATTGACCGAACCTCCTGCCAAAAATGCTCCTCTCATATAAGAACGCTTGCAGCATCTCTTTTTGACCAGCTCTTTCGAAATACTTCGTTCAAACACAAAATTCTCCCCGAGTATTTTTAAATCCTCTAAGATCGCTTTTGCATTTTCTGAAAAACGCACAATATAGACGTTATTCTTTTTCAGCCGCATTTTCTTTCTGACCAGCAGCTCGACCGACACATCATATTGTTTTTTCAGCAATGTATAGATGCGGCGGGCAATCGCCGCGTTTTCGGTTTGAACATCGAGTACGAGATGGCGGTTTGTAAATGATAAAGCTCCATTCATCCGAATGAGTGCAGACAGCTCGGCATTAATGCAGCAGTCCTTCACTTCCAGATTCGTTAATTCTTTTTTTGTTTCTGATGCAAATGACATATAGCCACCTCATTTCAAGGCTTCATTCTTTCAGTAAATCAACAAGAAGAGAGGCCACTTTATGTGTATCGTGACGTATTACGTCATTTTTATACGTTACAATTTGATCTCTGATGACTTCAAGCCCCATCGCTTTCAGCTCTTCGATATCAAAATCAACAGGACGCGCCGATTCCATTTCGTACTTACGTTTTATTTCGTCGGGAATGTCTTCACTGTTCACTAATATCGTATCAATAAAACCGCAGCCCATATGCTGATTGAGCGCTTTCACATGATCAGCAGCGGTGTAATGGAGCGTTTCGCCGGGCTGAGTCATCACGTTGCAAATGTATACTTTTTTCGCGGGCGCCTTTATCACTTCTTCCCCGATTTTTGGGACGAGCAAATTGGGAAGAATGCTTGTATAGAGGCTTCCCGGGCCGATAATAATCAAATCCGCTTCCCTGATCACGTCTATTGTTTCCGGCAGCGGATCAATCTGTTCAGGCGTGAGAAAAACACGCTTAATGCGCTGTCCGTATTCTGGGATCGTTGACTCGCCTGATACCACGCGGCCGTCTTCCATCTCAGCATGCAAAACGACACTGGTATTTGCAGCCGGCAAAACCTTTCCTCTTACATTCAGCACCTTGCTCATTTCAGTGACAGCGTGAAAAAAATCACCGGTTATATTTGTCATCGCTGCCAAAATCAAATTCCCGAGAGAATGGCCTGTTAAGTCATTCCCTTTATTGAAGCGGTGCTGAAAAAGATCTTCAACAAGCGGCTCCACATCGGATAAAGCGGCAAGCACATTTCTGATGTCTCCGGGAGGCGGAATTTTCAGTTCATTCCGCAGACGGCCAGAGCTTCCCCCATCATCGGCAACTGTTACAATGGCCGTGATGTCAACAGGTTTATGCTTTAAGCCCCTAAGCAATACAGAAAGACCTGTACCGCCGCCAAAGATTGCAATTTTCGGCTTTTGTCCCATCTTATTTCCGGCTTCTCTTTTCAATGTCCCGGTGAGTAACATGAGTATAGTAATCCTTTTTGAAATAATCAGCTAAATTCTCGGCTAATGTCACAGAGCGGTGCTGGCCCCCTGTGCAGCCGATCGCAATGACAACCTGGCTTTTTCCTTCTCTTTTATAAGATGGAAGCATAAAGCTCAGCAGATCAATTAATTTCTCATTGAACTTTTGTGTTTCATTCCACTTCATGACGTAAGAGGAAACTTCTTTATCCTTGCCAGTCAGCGGCCGCATGCTTTCGATATAGTACGGATTCGGCAAAAATCTGACATCAAAGACGAGATCTGCATCAATTGGAATACCGTATTTAAAACCAAATGACATGACATTTACGGTAAATGTCTCTCCTTGGTTTGTCGCAAAGTGCTTCACGATTTTTTCACGCAAATCACGCGGCTTCATGTCAGACGTATCGTAAATGATTTGAGAGCGGCCTTTTAATTCCTCAAGCAGCTCTCGTTCCAGCGCAATGCCTTCAAGCGGCAGGCCAGTCGCTGCCAGCGGATGCGAGCGTCTCGTTTCTTTATATCTCGTGACGAGAATGGAATCCTTCGCGTCCAGGAATAAAATTCGCGGTGTGATCCACGGATTTTCGGCCATTTCATCCAGCGCTTCAATCAGCCGGTCAAAAAATTCGCGGCCGCGCAGATCCATCACGAGCGCAACTTTGCTCATTTTCGAATTTGATTCCTTCATCAGCTCTAAAAACTTCGGAAGCAATGAAGGCGGAAGATTATCGACGCAGAAATAGCCGAGATCTTCAAAGCTTTGGATCGCGACAGTTTTCCCCGCTCCCGACATTCCGGTTATAATGACAAGCTGAATATCATGTGATTCACTAACACTCATCTTTCTCCCCCCCTGACTTGTCTTTCTATTTGATGTGCTGCGGGTCTAAACGATAACTGAGCAGCTCAAATTCCGGTGTATACGTAAATGTGCCGTGCAGCAGCCCTTGTCCCTTCATCATAAAATCAAGGATATGGCCGTCTCCAGGGGCCATAGGCAGGTTCTGAATGTCATTGACATCGTGCCACTGCAGTTTGCCTTCCTCTGATTCTGATACATTTTGTCCTGTATATGAATCAGCGACAAACGTAAACATCATCCACTCGGAGACAATGTGGTCACCGTCTTTAATAATAAAGGTAAAAACGCCTTTTAATTGAGGATTTATGATATAGATACCAGTCTCTTCTCTGTACTCTCTGATGACGGAGTCTCTGACTGATTCTCCGCTCTCCATCTTGCCTCCCGGCGCGACCCACCATCCGCGTCTCGGCTTTTGAAGCAGAAGAACTTTGTCATCCGTCTGAAGCACACAATTTGTCACTCTTTGCAAGTACGTCACCTAACCTTCGTCCTGTCATCGTCTCTTTATTATACCGCTTCAAGATGCCTCCCACAATGAAGAGACATTGACAATCTTTTCTTCTATTTTACAGCATATTCATTCCTTAATTCAGATGATTTTGCTGTAACTGGAATTCTCTTTTATTTATGGACAAAAAAAGGACACGGATAACTGGAGAATCCGTGCCAAAAAAGTGTATTCATTATAAAAAGGGGGTCAATTACTTTATTAATCATAACCGAAAAGCATTACACATGTGTTACAGCGGAATTAAAACCCAGTAACGTAATGTGAAACTCGTATGACAGCCCTTTTTATTTTAAGGTTTTCAGCGTTTCTTGGAGCTCTTCGACATAATGCTGTACGCTTTGTGCCGCAATGCTTCCGTCTCCTGTAGCCGTTACGATTTGGCGCAGTGATTTTTCGCGGATGTCTCCGGCAGCGAAAATCCCTTCAACCTTAGTTTCCATGCGGTCGTTTGTTTCGATATAGCCTTCTTCATTCGTAATGCCCAGGTTTTCAAACGGTTTAGACAGAGGAAGCATGCCGATGTAAATGAATACGCCGTCTGTTTTGAATTCACTTTCTTCACCGGTTACCGTATCGACAAGCGTTACGTTACCGACTTTGCCGTTTTCCTCATGAATTTTCTTCACAGTTTTGTTCCATAGGAAGTCAACTTTTTCATTATCAAATGCTCTCGCTTGAAGAATACTTTGAGCACGGAGTTTATCACGTCTGTGAACAATCGTTACTTTTGAAGCGAAACGAGTCAGATATACGCCTTCTTCAACCGCGGAATCTCCGCCGCCAACAACGACAAGTTCTTTGCCTTTAAAGAAAGCGCCGTCACATACTGCACAATAAGATACACCGCGTCCGCCCAATTCTTTTTCGCCAGGCACGCCGATTTTTTTATATTCCGCACCTGCAGCAATGATGACAGCACGGGCTTTATATTCCTTTGAACCAGCTTTGACTACTTTGTACTCTTTGCCGTCAATGACCTCTTTAATATCGCCATAAGCGTATTCAGCGCCGAATTTTTTCGCGTGTTCAAACATTTTGTTAGAAAGCTCAGGCCCAAGGATACTTTCGAATCCAGGATAGTTTTCTACATCTTCCGTATTGGCCATTTGTCCGCCAGGAATTCCTCTTTCAATCATTAATGTCGATAAATTCGCTCTTGATGTGTATACAGCGGCCGTCATCCCAGCAGGGCCCGCGCCGATTATAATCACGTCATAAATTTTTTCTTCTGACACACTATTCACTCCTTAAACCATCTTTTCAAGTTTGGGCTCTTTCTTATAAGATAAGAATCCCCATCAAACGTATTCCTTACCCATATCCTATAAAATCTCATGGTGATACGCTATTTTTTTGCTCAACACGATTAAATGTATTCGAAAAGGGTATATGTTAATAAAGAAAGAGCCTTCTGTTTTAGAAGGCCCTTGTCATATTTATTATTGAACAACACGTCTTACAACGCCTTTAAATGCTTTTTTCCAGTAAGGATTGCTCATAGAGTCAACAGATACGCCATGAGATGTATTGTCGTTTAGGAAAGTACCGTTTCCTAAGTAGATTCCTACGTGTCCATTTGTTTTGTAAGTGTCAAAGAACACAAGGTCTCCGCGTTTCATTTCAGACGCGCTGACAGCTTGTCCTCTGCCAACTAACGTATCAGTAGTTGTCCCGCCTACAGGTCCAAGGTTAACACCTGCAGAAGCGTATGCCCAGCGTACGAATGATGAGCAGTCAAAAATACGGTTGTTGATATCAGATTGGCTGCGTCCGCCGCCAAACTTGTACGGAGATTGTCCTACAATGCTTGAACCAACGCTGATCGCGCCTTCAATTCCGCCAGAGTTGCTGATAACAGTGCCGCCTGAATTGCTGTTTGAGCCGCTGCTCTTCTTAGAAGATGAGCCGTTTGACGAACTGTTTGATGAACCGTTAGAAGAATTGTCTGAAGAATCATCAGATGAGCTTGCTTTTGCTGATTCAGTTGTCGCCGTTTGACTGTCATCTGTTTGTGTTTCATCAGATGCTTTTTGTGCTTCTTCCTGCTTTTTGATCAAAGCAGCCGCTGCTTCTTGTTCTTTTTTGATGCGTGCTTGTTCAGCTTCAGTATTTGCTTTTTGATTTGCAAGTTCAGACGCCTCTGATTTTAATTCAGAAATCGCTTTAGCCGTTTTCTTTTGGCTTGCTTTTGCTTCGTCGAAAAGCTTGTCTTTTTCATTAAGCTGTTTATCAAGGTCTTTTTGCATTGTTTCTAATTTAGCCAATGCAGCTTGAACTTCTTTCAGCTTGTCATTCAAATCCGCTTCAGAATCTTCGAGCTTCGCTTTATCCTGCTCTTGCTGTTTGATTAAATCTTTGTCTGCGTCCACAATAGATGAAACCGCAGTCGCACGAGAGATAAAGTCACCAAAGCTTGTTGATCCTAAAAGAACATCTATGTATCCTTGAGATCCGCCGCTTTCCTGTAAAGAACGAACGCGTTTTTTCAGGATTTCATTGCGTTTTTCGATGCGTGCTTCAGTTTCTTTAATCTCTTTTTTCAGTTTTTTGATTTCTTCTTTTGTTTTATCATTTTCTTCTTTTTTATCTTCGATCTTGTTGCTTGTATCAAGCGCCTTAGCGTTAATGTCTTTCAGTTCTTTTTCAATCTTTGATTGATTTTCCTGAAGCTCAGTTAATTCTTTTTCCTTC
>NZ_JAVAXX010000019.1:0-54609 GCF_042709275.1 Bacillus sp. LR_5
CCGTGAGAAAAGAACTGATTTTTTTGGTTATATGATGCTAATCCATTCAAAAAGATCCATTTCTCAAAGACAAAAGACTCCCCTTTCCTAAACCATTTGAGGAGGAAAAATGAATGTTTCAGAAAAAAACGTACGCTGTTTTCCTAATTCTTCTGCTGATGATGTTTACAGCTGCTTGTTCCGGCAGCAAAACAAGCGCGGAGAAGAAAGAATCAGAAACAGAAAAAAGCTCAGATATAGCTCAAGTCAAAATCAAGGATGTCTCTTACACACTTCCGTCTAAATATGATAAGTCCACTTCAGATGACCAGCTTGTGTTAAAAGTCAATGTCGCGGTGAAAAACACAGGAAAAGACCCGCTGAATGTAGACAGTATGGATTTCACATTGTATCAAGGTGATACCAAAATGTCTGACACAGACCCTGAAGACTATAGCGAAAAGCTTCAGGGCAGCACGATTAACGCTGACAAATCCGTTGAAGGAAATCTTTTCTTCGTTGTAGATAAAGGCAAGCAATACGAGCTTAACTATACGCCGGAATCTTACGGTGATAAAAAGCCAAAATCAGTTACTTTTAAAATTGACGGAAAAGACAAAAAAATCCTGGCGACGGCAGATAAGCTCCAAGATTCTGCAAAAGCGTTATCAGCTTATGTTGATGTCCTTCTTTTCGGCAAAGATAACGCCGATTTCGAAAAAATCACCGGCGCTAACAAAAATGAAATTGTAAATGATTTCAATGAATCAGCCAAAGACGGTTATCTCTCAGCTTCCGGCCTTTCCAGCACATATGCGGACAGCAAAGCGCTTGATAATATCGTGAACGGCATTAAAGAGGGATTAAGCAAAAACTCTTCCATTCAGGCAAAAACGACTTCAATCTCTAAAGACGAAGCAATTGTTGAAGCCACAGTTAAACCTGTAGATGCATCTTCTCTTTCAGACCGTATCGAAGACAAAGTGAAAGACTACTACAGTAAAAACTCTAGTGCCAGCTATGAAGAGGCAGTGAAATACGCGCTTCAAGTCTATCCTGAGGAATTCAAAAAGCTTGGACCTGCTTCATCTGAAAAAACAGTTGAAGTGAAAATGAAGAAAAATGACATCGACCAATGGCAGCTTGATATGGATGATTACAGAGCAGCAGAATTAGTCGAAGCATTCATCAAAGAATAAAACACCAAAAGGAAATAGCCTTGACGGCTATTTCCTTTTTATTTAAAAATGTCGCTGATGAAATTCACTTCGTCTTCGGTGAGTTCAATGTTCAAGGTTTTCAGGTTATCCTGTAATTGCTCAGGTCGTTTAGCTCCTGGAATAATGGCATCAATCGCCGGTCTCGTTAACAGCCACGCCAAGGCGACATGTGCCGTATCCGCTTGTTTTTCCTCCGCTACTGCTTTCAGCTTATCTACTTTTTTGAGATTGTGGATAAACGTTTCACCCTGAAATTGAGGTTTATCCTTTCTGAAGTCATCAAAGACTGTGTCTCGCGTGAATTTTCCTGTCAGCAGTCCGGACGCAAGCGGAAAGTAAGGAATAAAGGAGATGCCTTGTTTTTCACAGTATGGAAGAAGCTCTTTCTCGGCATCACGCTGTATGAGAGAATATTCGGCCTGGAAGACCTCCAAATAGCCATCAGCATTAAAATCCTGCAATTGCTGATAATCGAGGTTCGAAGCGCCGATTGCTTTGATTTTCCCCTCATCCTTCAACTCTTTCAAAGTGCCCGCCACTTCAGCGAGAGGTGTTTTTCCATCCGGAAAGTGAACATAATACAAATCAATGTAATCTGTTTTCAGCCGCTTCAGGCTCTTCTCGACCTCGCTGCGAAGAAACTCCCGGCTATTGTCTAATTCAATGCTGCCGTCCACTTCTTTATGAGCTCCTTTGGTGGAGATGATGAGCTCATTCCGCACGCCGCGTTCCTGTACGACTTCGCCGATTAATTCTTCAGATCTCCCCAATCCATATATAAAGGCGGTATCGATAAAATTGACGCCGCCATCCAATGCCGTGCGCACTAAATCCTTCCCTGTTTCATCATTTAGATTTGGAAATAGATTATGCCCGCCGACCGCATTCGCGCCGAATCCGATCCGCTTCACCTTCAGCTTCGTTTTGCCGAGTGTACGTGTTTGATCCATTGTTCCTTCTCCTTTGAAACCAATTTTGATGAAAAATAGTGCAGGGTCACTTTTTGTATTAGATATCCTTTTTCTATTTTCCTTCTTTTTTCAGGATATACAAAAAGGAGAAAGTGTATTTCTCCTTTCGCAAGTTTATTTTGGGAGAACCCATTTGTCTTTCAGGAAGCAGGCTCTGGCTAGTAAAAAGAAGATGGCGATGAGCACGGCGATGGTTCCTGACGTAGACAAAATGGCAGCCGGGTCAACCATCCCGAATAAAAGCTGTTTAAATAACGCATGCAGGTTCAGAAACGGGATGAGAAAGTATGATAAGTCAAATTGGTTCGGTGCCTTGCTGAAGATGAAAAACATCGGGAACACAGGCAGAAAGACGACGAGAGACATATAGCTTTGCGCTTCTTTTACCGAGCTGGACATGATGCTGATGAAAAGCTCCATCGCAGATATCAGCAATGCAGAGAGCACAATGATTAAGGCTGAAGCGCCGATTACACTCCACATATGATCTCCCAGCTGGAAGGCCGTTTTTAAATTTTCGGTAAATAACACGGTGGACAAGATCAAAAACACCAAAGCCAATACACCTGAAGCCACGGCAAAAGTGGAAACCGCAAGCCACTTGCCGACCAGCACTTTGTTTCTGCTGACTGGCGTTAATAACAGCGCCTCGATTGACTTTCGGTCCTTTTCACCGGCCATGATATCAAGAGCGATCGGCATTGCGCCGGAAACAATGGAAGTCAGAATCAGCATGGGCAGAATGGCGGAAAGCATAATAGCGGAAGTCCCTTTCTCCTCATCCGCTTCCTTTTGCTGAATTGTAAACGGCTGGATCACCGATTGATCAATATGCTTATTTGTTAAACGTTGCTGCACAATTTCATTTTTGTACTGATCTAAGGCAGACTGCACAAGCTGCATGGCATTTGACGACCCTTGATCGATTGAATTGCCGTAAACATCAACCTTAAAAGGTGTCATGCTGTTGACATATGAGTCGAACTCTTTCGGGACGTTCAGATAGGCATCTGCTTTTCCTTCATCAACTGCCTCTTCAGGCTTTGCAAATGTTTTTACGCTGATTTCGTCAATCTCATTAAGCTTGCTTTCCAGTGCGGGCGGAAGCGAATGGCCGACAGCCAGCGTGTACTGCTCCCCTTTGTCGGACAGCATGCTTTCATAAAAGAAGACAAGTCCAAGCATCATAATCATCGGCACTAAGATTGTGAGTAATATCGTTTTTCTGTCGCGCAAAGCGTCGATCATTTCTTTTTTATAAATATGGCTCAGCATTTAAGAAATCCCCCTGACAAGCTTAGACATAAAGATGTAATTCAAATCCTCACTGCGCTCGCTCTCGTATAGTGATTCAAGTGCCCCTCGGTAAATCACCTCTCCGCTGTGAATCATGATGACACTGTCACAGAGCGCCTGCACTTCCTCCATAATGTGGCTGGAGAAAAGAATCGTTTTTTGTTCTCTTTTCAGCTGCTGTATAAATTCGCGGAAGATGTTACTTGACGTAATATCAAGCCCAGTTGTCGGCTCATCAAATAAAATGATGTCCGGATCGTGAATCAGCGCTCTGGCAATGGCGACTTTCTGCCTCATGCCTTTCGAAAACCCGCCCACTCTCCGGTTCATATAATCGCGCATGCCGAACCGTTTCGATAAATCTTCTATTCTTGCTTTGATCTCGTGGCGGTTCAGCCCATACAGCCTGCCGAAGTATTGGAGATTTTCTTTAGCGGTCATCCTGTCGTAAAGCCCGGTTTCTCCTCCGAATAAGACACCGATTCTTTTTTTGACTTCAGCCGGCTGCTTGACCGTGTCAAAGCCGTCTACTGTGATTACACCCTGTGATGGTTCAAGCAAGGAAGCAATCATTCTCAGCATCGTCGTTTTGCCGGCACCGTTTTCTCCGAGAATGCCGACGACTTCTCCTTTTTCAATTGTTAAGCTTACATCTCGCACCGCTTTGACTACTTTTTTCTTATCCTGAAACCTGCGGCTGCAATCGGTCAGTGTAATCATGTCACAATCTCCCTTATCTTTATTTCTAGTAATGACTATATACGAAAAGCTGGATTAGTTGGATAAAGTTGTCGCGAAGAGTTCTTTTTATGTCGCGAAATGGGATAGAATAAAGATGATTCTATGTAACTAGGGGAATGATAATGGTAAAAGTCGGACTTGTAGATGATTATCGAGTAGATTTAGAGAAGCTGGAAGCGATCGTGTCCAGAATGCAGGACGTCGAAATTGTCTTTTCCACCGATTCAGCGAAGGAAGCCTACAGGCGGGTAAAGAACGGAGACATTGATCTTCTGCTTGCCGATATCGAGATGCCCCATATGTCTGGCTACGAGCTTGCTGATTTGATCAAATCCCATTCACTTGATGTGGATGTGATTTTTGTTACCGGTCACGGCGGTTATGCGGTTCACGCCTTTGACCTAAATGTCCATGATTATATTATGAAGCCGTACTATGCCGACCGTCTGGCCGCTTCCTTCGACCGCTACTTGAAAAAGAAAACGGAAACGAGTTTGAATGGGCGTATATTGATAAAGCAAAAGTCTGAAATGCACGTCCTGCAAAAGAAGGATATTATTTTCGCAGAACGGACGGGACGTTCGACGACGATTGTGACAACCGCCGAAGAGGTGCAAACGTATCAAACATTAAATGATATTAAAGGCGACCTGCCCGAAAAAGATTTTCTTCGTTCGCATCGTTCCTTTATTATCAACATTCATTACATAAAGCATTTTTCCGCTTATACCAAGCATTCATTCACAGTTTCCTTTGAGGGAACGTCTAAAAAAGCGATGATCACCAAGCAGCAGCTTGATTATTTTCAAAACTACTACTTTTGAGGAGTTCAGAACGTGATTACCCTTTTTCAATGTCTTTATCTGGTTTTATTTAGTTTCATATGTTATCAGGGAGCTGCTGCTTTTTCACACAGCACAGCCGTCTCTTGGCTCACCGCTGTTTTAGGCGCAGCTGCTGCAGGATTGTACATTTGGAATACGAAGCGGGTGTGGAAACACTGTTCCTCAGGGCTTTGTGCATGGATTGCCGTGATTCAAGTGATGTCGGCGGGAGTGGTGCTGATCGGCACAGACATCATGCAGGCATTATGTGTAATCGCGATATTTGCAGGGTGTGAAGGGCTCCGTATCGGACAGTCTGCTTTACAGGCAAGGCTTTCTGATCAAATTGATAAGCTGACTCAAGCTGAACAGCACGCCAATCAAATGCTGATTGATGTCAGAAGCCGGAATCATGACACAATGAAACATATCACTGCAATCAAATCAGCTCAGCCCAAGGCAGATACACAAGCATATATTCAAAACTGGGCGGATCAATTCAGTCAATATGACCGTTTTTTGAAAGGAGAGAACGCGTACGTTGCAGGGGTGCTTTATGATTTTTTAGAAAAAGCCCGCGCCTCGAATGTGAGTGTTTCGCTGCATATGCATACACCGCTTTCTTCCCTTCCGTTTTCGCCTGCTGATCAGGTCAGCTTGGTCGGCAACATATTAGAAAATGCGCTCGACAGCGCAGCGGAGACCCGAGAAAAAGCAGAGATTAAACTGGAGACTTCACTGCGCAGCGGACTTTATGTACTGACTTGTGAAAACAGCACTCCCGGGATGGACCCAAAAGTGCTCGATACAATTTATCAAGCGTTTGGCTGCTCAACGAAAAACGGCGCTCATGAAGGCATGGGCACATATATCATTCAAAAACTGGTGAAGGGCGCTTTTGGCAGGCTGGATTTTACCTACCGCCACCCCATCTTCCGGTTAGAAATCAAAATTCCGTTTCAGAAATAAAAAAACCTTGAAAAGCCCGGCTTTTCAAGGTTTTTTTCATTATGAGGATAACGCTTGGGCAAAACGATCTGCTTCATCTTGCAGCGTGCTTTCAATTTCTTTGTAACGGCTGGAAATCGTTGATGCGCTGACGCCGTATTTTTTCGCCAGTTTAGCTTGAGAAACGGACGCGCCGTTAAGAGAAATCGCGTTTACATAATATTCAACTGCCGCCGCAAAAGCTTCCGGCTTTCTGATGACAGGTGATTTTTTCTCGCAGAATGTTTTCCAGATGTCAATAACAGCTGGGATCAATTCAGTCGGATACTCTTCCCCGCTCATGCCTTCTTCAATAGCCGCAGCGGTTTCTTTCTCCAAGTCGTTTGCCCACTCAACAGTGCTTACTTCCGCTTTCTCTGCTTGTGGCTCTTCATCTTTCTCAGCTAACAACGCGAACAGAACGTTGTTGAATTCCTGCTTCATGAAGTCCTCCGGCGTTTTGCCGTCCTTCACAGCGGCATCCGCATATTTCTTCACCTTGCTGATCAGCGCTTCTGTTCTCTTCACCGGGAAGATCGTGAACTGCATGAAGAATTCTGCTTTTTCCGCTTCGTGGATTGGGTATCCAAGAATCAGGCTTCCCACTGGAGGAAGGTCTTGATTGCTGGCGTCCATTTCCACTTCGAATTGTTTTGCCGTAATGACATCTTCAAAGTGAATGATGCCTTCCTTCAGGTCCTTCAGCAGCAATAAAGCAGGCGTCATGCTCTGCCATGATTCTACGATCTCACGCGTTTTCGGACGAGTGATCGAATCGCCTTTTTTCTGAAGGTACTCTTCGAAGATTGTCTTCTCACCAGCAAGCGGGTGGAAGAAGATTCCCCAGATTCCTAAGTTAAATACGCTGATGTCTTTCGTCTGTCTGTCCATAGCAGAAAGAAAATCATGCTGGTTGATAAAGCCTGAAATGCTTTCTCTATGTACTGTGAAGGCATACTCCACTAAGTCTTCCTGAATTTGTTTCGCTTCTTTTGCCGCTAGTTCCGCCGGGAAGTCGACAACTTTACTTCCGCAGCATTTTTTATATTTCTTGCCGCTGCCGCATGGGCAAGGGGCATTTCGTTTCACTTTTCCCACAATAAACCCTCCGAATTCTGTTGTAACTTTTCTATTTTAACAAAAATAACTTCTGAGGGCTTGGTTTCGGGCTAAAAAAGAATTTGGTAATGTGATAAGCTGGCTGATTATGCCAATTTACCTATGACATTTTCACCAACTTTTGTGATTTAAGGCTTATCACCTATTCCCACTTTAGGCCCTTCTTTTTTACAATCATTAGGTGTTTATTTAACATTTTAAGGAGTGTTTCTATTGGAACTAGCTGGTTTCATGCTGCGCGCCTGCGCTCTTTTACTTGATGTAATCATTGCCGCAGCAGTGATTTTGGCAGCCGGATTTACGTTTGGCGATGGGTCCGCCGGTGTCATTATTGTCGCCATATTGATGCTGATTGTGTATCCTTTGCTGATGCCGCTGACAAATTGGAAGGGCACACTGGGCAAAAAAATCATCGGGCTGCAAATCGTGAGGGACGAAACACACGAGAAAATTTCTTTCCTACAGGCGATTGTCCGTTACATCATAGCGTGGGTGCATGTATTCTCCCGCCTGATCTATTTGACAGCCGCATTTACGAAGAAAAAACAAACCGTTCATGATATGGCGGCGAAAACCATTGTGCTGAAAGCAGAATAACCTTGAAGAATAGGACTCTTCAAGGTTATTTATCTCATTAGTTTGTATTCTGGCCCCCGCCGTTCAGCCCTTCTTTAATCAGGCTGTTGACTTGGCTGCTGTACAGAAGGCCGATGTGTCCAACGCCATGGATTTGAACGTTTCTAGCACCGTCTAATCTTGATAAATAATTCATGACAATCATATCGGCACTGCTGTAAATGGATGTGTATAAAATCTTTTGATTTGGATCTGTTCCCGGAAGCGCCTTGCCTGTCGTCAAACGGTTGGCGCCGCCAAGCGTCACGACGTTTTCAACTTTATTTCCGCCGTCCAGATTTTTTATGTAGTAAAGTGTGTTCGCGCCCCCCATACTGTGAGCGACAATATCCACTTTTTTCGCACCCGTTTCATCTAAAACCTTTTGCACAAATCGTGATAATACCGGGCCATTGTTATAATTTGTGCCTGTCTTGTCCCAAAAATCAACTGCATACAGCTTGTCCCGCGACCAGCCCTGAGATACGAGATAGCTCTTAATTCCCGCAAAATTGAATGATGCCCCTCCAATGCCGTGAACCATAACGACTGGATTGTGTTCAGCGGCTTTTACTGACGGCTGCAACGCAAACAGCGATGTAACAGACAGCATCAAAATTGTTACAAGTGCAATGATCCTTCTTTTTACAAATTTCATAATATCCTCCTTTTTTTGTAACAAATTCTCCAATTATATTACGTTACCAAATTAATTAAGTAAAGGGTAATTTTGGCTTATTTTTAAAGAAATTTTAAGATTCAGAGGTCATTATTGGTCCTAAAAAGCCAAAAAAAAAGAAGGCTTATTCGCCTTCTTTTCTTCAATACTCATTGAAATAAGCTTGGATTTTTTGAGGATCATTTGTTTTGGTAAGCGCAAGCATCAGCAACATCCGTGCTTTTTGGGGGTTTAAAGAGTTCGATGCCAGCAGGTCCTTTTCCGCATAGTCTTGGTTTGGTGTGACGACACCATTTCCCGTGCGGGTAGAGCGCACCACTGTGACGCCTTTTTTGACTGCGCTGTCCGCCCCTTTTTCGGCTGCGTCAGATAAAGACCCGTTCCCAGAACCGGCAAATACAATCCCCTTTGCTCCGGCTTTTACAGCAGCGTCAAACAGGTAGCTTCCGTCATTTTGGTATCCATAGATAATGTCAACCTGCGGCAGCTCATCAAGATTAGAAACCGAGAAATCCGTGTCCTTCGTATGCTTACGAGTAATCTCATTATTAAAATAGATATCATCTGCAATTGTTCCGACGAAGCCCATTTCTTCTGATTTAAATGTATCTGTTGTGGTTGTGTTTGTTTTGGTGACATATCGGGCTGAGGCAATCCGGTCGTTAAGAACAACAAGCGTCCCTTTCCCTTTTGCCTCAGGGGCACCTGCCACTTTCACTGCATTGTACAGGTTAGAAGGCCCATCAGCGCTGATGGCTGTGGAAGGTCTCATCGAACCGACAATAACAACCGGTTTATCACTTTTCACGGTAAGATTCAAAAAATAAGCGGTTTCCTCCAATGTATCTGTTCCATGAGTCACGACGATTCCGTCTACATCATCTGAAGCGAGCAAGTCGTTGATGCGTTTCGCCAGCTTCAGCAATATTTTATTATCAATATTTGTGCTGCCGACGTTAACAATCTGCTCGCCGCTGACGTTTGCAATGTCCTTCATTTCTGGAACTGCCTCGATCAGTGATTCAACGCCGACAACACCTGCTTTATATTCAGTTGTTGAGGTTTTCGATTGATCGGCACCAGCTATCGTGCCTCCTGTCGCTAAAATTCTGATATTCGGCAGATCCTTTTTTTCAGAGGCAGAAGCCGAAGAGACTTTTTGTGTCTGCGTTTTTTCTTTCGGGGATTCTTTTGTTTCAGGAGAATGTGAACATCCGGTAAAAACAAACAATAGTGCAGTAAAAAGTACGAGCATTCGTTGTTTTTTCATCTATTTCTCTCCTTACATCCATATGATGATTAATCATTGAACATTTTATCTATTCAGTCAAAAGATCAGTCAGCTTTTCTCTCAGTATTTTTTGTTGTCATATCCTTCTTTTTTTGTCTTTTCATACAATGAATTTTTCTTGACAATTGATGATTGAATCAAGATAATAGACCAGTCACTATATTTTTGATTGCAATTCAGTAAGGTGGGAATGTTATGAGTTATGGAGATTCCCGTGAGAAAATCCTTTCGGCAGCTACCCGGCTTTTTCAGCTGCAAGGGTATTACGGCACGGGGCTGAACCAGATTATAAAGGAAAGCGGCGCGCCTAAAGGCTCTCTTTACTACCACTTTCCCGGGGGTAAAGAACAGCTTGCGATCGAAGCCGTGAATGAGATGAAGGAGTATATCCGTCAGAAAATCGCGGACTGCATGGAATCCTACACCGATCCAGCGGAAGGCATTCAAGCCTTTTTGAAGGAGCTCTCCTGCCAGTTTTCATGTACGGAAGACATTGAAGGCTTGCCTGTGGGCTTGCTAGCGGCTGAGACGTCATTGAAAAGCGAACCGTTGCGCGAAGCCTGTCATGAAGCCTACAAAGAATGGGCCTCTGTATATGAGGAAAAACTGCGGCAGACTGGCTGCAGCGAGAGCCGTGCAAAAGAAGCCAGCACTGTGGTTAACGCGATGATTGAAGGCGGTATTCTTTTATCTTTGACGGCAAAAAACAGTACGCCGCTCCTTCATATCTCCAGCTGCATTCCTGACCTGCTGAAGAGATAAAAAAACGACATACTACATGCAGTTGATAGAGAGGGGAAATGATTTTGGAAACAACAGCTAAAGCATCTCAGCAATACAAAGTGATGCCGATTATGATTTCCTTGCTGTTGGCCGGTTTTATCGGCATGTTCAGTGAAACAGCACTGAATATTGCGTTAACCGACCTTATGAAGGAATTGAACATTACAGCGGCAACCGTCCAATGGTTAACGACGGGCTACCTGCTTGTACTCGGTATCCTTGTTCCTGTTTCAGGACTGCTGTTGCAGTGGTTCACAACAAGACAGCTTTTTACCGTGTCACTAATCTTTTCAATTATAGGAACCTTGATCGCGGCACTTGCGCCAAGCTTCCCGTTTTTATTGGCGGCAAGGATCGTTCAGGCACTTGGAACCGGTCTTTTACTGCCGCTGATGTTTAACACAATCTTGGTGATTTTCCCGCCTCATAAACGGGGCGCCGCAATGGGAACGATCGGGCTTGTCATTATGTTCGCGCCCGCCATCGGCCCGACTTTCTCAGGATTGGTTCTGGAGCATCTCAACTGGCACTGGATTTTCTGGATCTCTCTTCCATTCCTTGTGCTGGCGCTTGTTTTCGGTATCGCATATATGCAAAATGTATCTGAAACGACAAAGCCGAAAATCGATGTATTGTCTATCATCCTGTCGACGATTGGCTTCGGCGGCATTGTGTTCGGATTCAGCAACGCGGGTGAAGGCTCCGGGGGATGGTCCAGCCCGACTGTTATCGTGTCGCTGATTGTCGGCGTTGTCGGCCTTATCCTATTTTCAATCCGCCAGCTGACAATGAAGCAGCCGATGATGAACCTCCGTGCGTTCAAATACCCGATGTTTATTTTGGGTGTGATCATGGTGTTCATTTGTATGATGGTCATTCTGTCATCTATGCTGCTTCTGCCGATGTATCTGCAAGGCGGCTTAGTCCTGACTGCATTTGCATCTGGTCTTGTTCTCTTGCCGGGCGGTATTTTAAATGGATTTATGTCCCCTGTCACAGGCCGCTTGTTCGATAAATACGGGCCGAAATGGCTTGTCATTCCGGGATTTGTGATTGTCACCGTTGTACTATGGTTCTTCTCAAATGTCACGACCACTTCAACAGCTGTTCTGATTATCATCCTGCACACCTGCTTGATGATCGGGATTTCTATGATCATGATGCCTGCACAGACAAACGGTTTAAACCAACTGCCGCGCGAATTTTATCCAGACGGCACCGCCATTATGAACACGCTGCAGCAAATGGCCGGCGCTATCGGAACAGCGGTTGCGGTCAGCATTATGGCTGCAGGCCAGCATGATTATATGAGTACAGTCAAAAATCCTGCCGATCCGGCAGTCATCCCGCAAGCTTTGACAGCAGGCGTACAGCACGCATTTGTGTTTGCAATGATTGTTGCCATTATCGGTTTAATTGGCGCTTTCTTTATGAAGCGCGTGAAGGTAGATCATTAATATGAAAAGCCCCTGACTAGTTTTCAGGGGCTTTTTCATGTTTACTTGTGGATCGTTTTCGCCGCGATTTCATCAATCGCGTGCCGCATGTCCTCCTTCGTATTATAAAAATGGGGAGCGAGACGGATGACATTGTCCCGCGGCGCACAAATCACTTTTTTCTTCTTCAGCAACGCCGCCGTTTCCGATGCCCGCTCATCCCGGATCGCAACCATGCCCGGCTGAATCCCCTCTTGTCCCGCCGCCAGCTTCAGGCCTTTTTCAGCGGCATATTGAATTGCATCGACACAGATCGTTTTCACATGATCCCGGATATGAGAAACCCCAATATGATTCAGCAGCGATAAAGCCGCTACAGCTGCGGATACGCTGATAAAAGCTGGGGTGCCCGTTTGAAAACGGCGCGCGCCTTTCGCATAAGCCCCATCAAATCCGTTCTCTCTGCCGAACCAAGCTGATGCTTTCGGTTTCAGTGCGTCAGCCAGCTCCTTTCTCACATAAAGAAACGCCACACCCGGTATGCCGAGCAAATACTTCCGGGTGCCTGCCGCCAGCATATCTACGCCCCATTCCTTCACATCAATGGGAATATGCCCGGCTGATTGATAAGCATCTACAAACAATAAAGAGCCCTTTCTCTGAGAAATCTCGGCAATCGCTTTTATATCCTGAACATAGCCGTCACGATAATGAACGTGAGGAACACACGTCAGTACTGTTTCATCCGAAATATGCGTTTCATATTGTTCAAGCGGCAGCACGCCGTCTATTGATGGAATGACGGATACGGTATAATCGGAGTGTGCCTGCCAAACATGAGGCACCGCCGGAAAATCCATATCTGTATATACAACGTGCTTCTTTCCAAATGCAGTTAAGGACGATGCTACAGAAACCAGCGCATCAGAAACTGACGGCACAATCGCCACTTCATCCGGTTCAGCCCCGATCAGCTTTGCAAACTCGTTTCTCGCAAACTCTGTTTTTTCGATCGCTTCTTTCCAGTTCGTCCCCATATACAGCAGGCTGTCATGATAATCCTGGATCGCCCTTGATACAGGCTCTGCCAATGCGCTCTGAGAACAGCTGGCAAGCATCGTATGCGTCTGCAAGGTTGGGAATAACTGGCGATACTGCTGCGGCAAATGCTCCATTATGATTCACTCCTTTACATTATTTTGATGAAAAACCCATAAATAAACAATAGAATAAAAGAAAAAGGAGATGAGAAGATGAGAAAAAAAGTGCTGATCACAGGCTTTGACCCTTTTGACAAAGAAACCATCAATCCATCATGGGAAGCAGCGAAACGGCTTAATGGCTTCGAGACGGATGAGGCAATCATTACAGCGGAACAAATTCCTACTGTCTTTAGATCCGCTCTGAATACTCTGCTCCAAGCCATTCAAAAACATCAGCCGGATATCGTGATTTGTGTCGGCCAAGCAGGAGGACGGATGCAGATTACACCGGAACGAGTGGCGATCAATCTTGCAGATGCGCGAATCCCCGATAACGAAGGACATCAGCCGATTGATGAAGAGATTTCTCCAGATGGGCCCGCCGCTTACTGGACAAGGCTTCCCGTGAAACGAATGACTGCTAAGATGAAGGAACACGGCATTCCAGCTGCGGTTTCCTACACAGCGGGGACCTTTGTATGCAACTATTTGTTCTACGGGTTAATGGATCACATTAGCCGGACATCCCCGCACATTCGCGGCGGTTTTATTCATATTCCTTACATTCCGGAGCAAACAATCGACAAAACAGCGCCGAGCCTCAGCCTGAACACGATTGTCCGGGCATTGAGAATCGCCGCTGTTACGGCCGCACAATATGATGAGGATGTGAAGTCACCGGGCGGTACGCTGCACTAAGCGGCCGCCGCTGTTTCTTCCCTCAGCCTCTTTTTATAGACAAACGCCGATAGGGTGACACTCACTTCAAACAGGACAAGAAGCGGGATCATCACGAGAAAATCAGAAATAAAATCAGGCGGTGTAATCAATATAGATACGACAATCAGCAGAAAATAGGACAGCTTTCTCGCTTTGGCCAGTCTGTAAGGATTTAAGATGCCCAGCCTTGTTAAAAACATCACCACCAAGGGCATCTCAAACAAGAAGCCGAACGGCAGGCTCAAATTCACCATAAACCTAAAGTAGCGGTCAGCCGTAAACATCGTTTCAAAGTGGCCGGAGGATAAATGAGTCAAAAAGCTGAGCACGATCGGAAACAAGACAAAGTATCCGAAGGAGATGCCCGCCAAAAACAACGCAAATAAACCTGGTATGTACATGAGCGTCACCTTGCGCTCCGTTTTCGTCAGCGCGGGTGCAACGAAACGCCACAGCTGGTACGCGGCAACAGGGATAGAAGCCGCAATGGCACAAATGCCGGAAAGCATCATATACACCCAGAGGATTTCACTCGGCCCAAGCACAGCCAGCTTTCCATCCAAATCCCTGATCAGCCAGTCATAAATGTCCTGTACGAACAAAAAAGCCGTGATGAGAAATAGAAAAAATGCCGCAAGGGTGACGATAATCCGGCGGCGAAGCTCTTCTAAATGCCCGATCAAATGGGTTTCTTTTTTATCCATTCAAAAAAGCCCTCCCTTTCATAAAAAAAGAGGCAGACCCGGTGTCTGCCTCATCAGCATTCAGCCCGCGTTTTTGTCCTGCTTTACCGCTGTCAGCTCAGCTGATTTCTCTTCTTTTTCATCACCAGACACAAGTGATTTTGTGGCGCTTTTAAATTCCAGCAGTGTCCGTCCGGCGGCACGCCCGATTTCCGGCAGCTTGGAAGGGCCAAAAATAATGAGGGCGATGACGAAGATCAGAATCAAGCCCGGTATTCCAATGTTTGAAAACATAATTTCCACTCCTTAATTCGTGATTTTTGCCCGCTTCTTAATCATTTGTTTTTCGTGGGCTTTGTTGTGCGCAAAGAAACGATCCTCTTCGACCTCATCGGATTGCTTCACCCCGCCTTGGATTGTTGTGGATGATACCTTTCTCAACCCAGTTTGGTCTTTCTGGTAAACGAATGAAGCCCGCGTGGAAATGGCTGCGCCCGGCTCGGTCACAAACGGCATCACCCGATAATCGGCTTTCCACTGGTGAGGCGTCACTGTACAGCGGACATATCCGCGATAGTCGTTAAAGAACTTGATGTGCGGATTTTCTTTTAAAATTTGGTCCGTATCCGCCCGCTTATCGGCGCCGTTTCCTCCGGATGTGATCGAGGTTCCGACAAATTCGGCTCCGAATATTTTTGAACTTGTCTTCTCGAAATCGACATGCAAATTCGATGCCCAGCTTGCGTGTACATCACCTGTCAGTACGACAACATTATTCAGATTTTTGCTTTTAATGAAATTGATCACCCGTTCGCGCTGAGCCGGGTAGCCGTCCCACGAATCCATGCTGTAGATCGGGCTTGCGCTTGTCCCGAAATTCCACTTGGCAAAGAAAATCTGCTGCGCCAGCACATTCCAGTGGGCAGTCGAGCTGCCCAAATTGTTGAAGAGCCACTGCTCCTGTTCTTTTCCAAGCAGGGTCCGATTCGGATTGCACGATTCATCAGAAGGCGGCTTATTGCCGTCGTTATTGGCTTGGTCGTCCCTGTACTGGCGGGTATCAAGCACATTGAAGGACGCCAGGTTTCCGTACGTAAAGTGCCGGTACAGCTGCATATCTGGGCCATTCGGCAAAGAGGAAATGCGGAGCGGCATATGTTCATAGTATGCCTGGTATGCTGCCGCGCGGCGGAGCACGAATGCTTCAACCGACTGTCCTTTTTCCGGTATTTTATTGGCATAGTTGTTTTCAACTTCATGGTCATCCCAAGTTACAACCCAAGGGAATGCCGCATGTGCAGCTTTAAGATTGGCGTCAGAACGGTATTGAGCGTGACGGTTCCGATAGTCTTGCAGCGTAATGATTTCCGCGCTGTTGTGCGTGCGGACATTGCCTGTTTTTGATACATATTCATTTGGACCGTATTCATATATGTAATCACCGAGATGGAAGACAAGATCAAGCTTTTCCTTTGCCATATGCTTGTAGGCCGTATAATATCCGTGCTCATATTGCTGGCAGGAAGCAAATGCAAAGGTCATTTGCGGCACATTGGCGCCAGGGGCAGGCAGTGTTTTTGTTTTTCCGACAGGGCTTAGTTCATGGCCGGTTTTGAAACGGTAATAGTACACTTTGTTTGGCTCAAGCCCGTCCGCTTCCACATGAACGGAATGGGCAAGACTCGGTTTAGCCATTTCAGTGCCTTTTCTTACGATTTTGCGGAAATGCTCATCCTTTGCGACCTCCCATTTGACAGGCACTGCTTGCTTCGGCATTCCCCCGCCATTCAGCGGATCAGGTGCCAGGCGCGTCCAGAGCACGACACTGTCAGAAAGCGGATCACCTGACGCTACCCCTAATGTAAACGGATAGCTTGAGAATTTAGGCGCAGCATTTACTTCAAAGGCCCCAACCGACTGGGCAATCGTTAATCCAAGAGAAAGTCCTGCAATCTTCCCCGCTCCTTGAATAAATTTACGGCGGTCAAACGTATTGTTTTGAAAGCTTTCCTCTTTCAGTTTCTGTACCCATTCATCAAAACGACTGTCGTATGCCATTCAAGATCCCCTCTCTCCTCATTGATCGTCTCCATTATAGGAAATCATTGTTAAACGACTGTGAAGAAGTGTGAACTGATTGTAAGCGCTGAACATCAAAAACAGGTCTTCCCTCACAAGCCTGCCGCTAAAACATGCCGAAAGCTGGCTGAATGACGCGTTTTCTGCATATCCTGTCGTTTGCAAGCCGCCCATTCGGCCTATTTTTCTTCACATGATCTTAAAAAAACAAAAACACCGAGCCATTTCGCAGAATGACTCAGCGCTCTTTATCAGTTATTTCGAAAACAATCTGCTGAAAAAGCCCTTCTTTTTCGGCTTTTCAGCAGGAGGCTCTTGTTCTCTTACAATCCCTTTTTCCTTCGCTTCTTTCAGCCAAAATGGAAATTCAGCAAGCAGAGCATCATAAAGCTCATCATCAGAAATGCGGTCAATCTCTTCGATATGCAGGAAGTTCGTGTTATCAATGACACGAACTTCTAACGTATCCAGTTTATTGAGAAAATCAAAGTTTCCGTTTCCGATGCCGACAAACTGCCAGAACACCGGTTTATCAGAAGAAGCTTCAATTATCGGTTTGATTGACTTTTTACAGCCCCCGTCATTGATAAAAACAATGAAAGCAGGATACGAGCTCGGTTCCTCCGCAACATATTTGCGCAGCACGTCCTTCATGACTGGCGGCTCATCATTTCTGCCGAATTTATGCAAGCGGTCATTATTTAAAATTTCACGATCGACATAGCCCGAAAAATCCTTTTCTGAAACTGGCTTTAATCGGGAAAATTCATTATCATACACCCATACATCCAGCAAACCGTTATCATCAAACTGATCAGCCACTGCCAAAATCCGCTCCACCACATTTTGAACCGTCCCGTTTTTGTAGAGCGGTCTCATCGATCCCGTAATATCAAGAACCAGTCCAACACGAGCCGTCACCTTCGTTAACTGCTTTTTCTCCAGTACGATCTTTACACTTTTCTTTTGCAGGTCAATTGTTGCCATTCTGTCATCTCCGTCAGCTCTTTTTTCTTTGATTATCTCACAGGAATATTTTCCATTGCATCTTTTCAAAGAAAAACACCGTTCAACTTGAACGGTGTCCTGTCTCTAAAATGTGTTATATACATTTTCACACGTCTCCGCCGTCGGCTGATAAAAGCAGTGTGACTTAAATCTGGCCACAAACGGCTGGTTATACCACTGGGCTGGACAGTCCCCCTGCGGCCTGAAGTACCATAAACTAAATTTTGCAGGCCAGCGCCTTTCACCATTGATCGACCGGCGTGCAAGGGCACGCTCGCTATCTCGCGCCCTTTGATAAAAATATCCATGAGTCACAGCCTCAAACGCGTGTGGCTGATAAATCATCTGCCTGATGGTGCGGAGGCCTTTAAAATCTGAGCAATTCGCCCGCAGCCGATTAATTCCAACGTTGCCGACAAGCAGCATCCCCTGCTTGCCTTCGCCTTCCGCTTCCGCTCTGAGCAGCCTTGCCATCAAATCGACATCCGCACTCGTTGCTCTCACGACCGCCATCACGTCACCTCCCCTTGATCTCTTTTCATCATATTTCATTACTTCAGAAGTGATGACGGAGGGACAGGAGAAGTTTTTAAATTTATTCATCTAAAAACAGCAAACATAATGGGCTGTTGGGCATCAAAGCAGCAACCGGTGCAGTACAAGCTTCACGTTTCCGCTGTCGAAGCGCCGCAGCCTCAATTCCTGGATTCACATCATTGACCCCTCCCCAGCAGATTTGCATCCGTCTCCGAAAAGAAATAAGGTTTAACTTTTTACATTTGAGGAATTATACATAACAAATCAAATGACAAAAGGAGGAATTGTAATGACACATGTGAAAGCGCTCGCGATTAAAGGTATTATGACGATTATTGTGTTGTATCTGGTGCTTGGTCTGGGCTTTGGTTTCACGTTTGGTGATACGCTGCTAATGACGATTGTGTTAGGGGTTATTTCTTATTTGCTGGGCGATCTTTATGTATTGCCGAGATGGAATAATATGATTGCAACTTTGGCTGATTTTGGCTTGGCCTTTCTTGTGATCTGGCTGATGGGCATGCCGCTTTCCCTAGGGATGACTGGCGGTGAAGTTGCGTTGGCGGCTTTATTCGGCGCGATCGTCATGGCAATCGGTGAATATTGCTTCCATTTCTATATGATGAGCAAAGAGATTGGCAAGAAGCATTATCTTGAAACAAGAACAGACTCATAATAGAAAGGCCGGTGCTGACAGCATCGGCCTTTTATACTTATTGGGCGCCTTTGTTTACGCATCCTGCTTGTCCGCATTCCTGATCGCCATGTAGGAAAAGAACAATCCGAATGCCGCTAACGATAACGGGATATACACAACAGATGAAATCGAGAAGCCCGGACTTGTTGAGCTGATGAGCATCACAATTACTACAGATGAAATGATGGTCGCCGGAACCGAGTGTCTACGCATCCCAAAAAAGATGGGAACTAAACTGGTTCCAGCGGCGCCAAAAGCGAAAACCGCCATTTTGACCGCCTGTTGAGAAATGATCTCGAAAGTAAGCTCTCCTGGTATGAAATGGCAGATCGAGTTCAGCCAAAAGAAACCGGCGGCTATGAGTATATTTGAAAGTAAAATCGTGATAAACGTCAGTCCGCCCGCGATCATGAGCTTAGCGGTGAGCAGCTTTTTACGGCTGATCGGGTACGTGAACATCACAAGAATGGTTTTGTTTTTATATTCCGAAATCACCAATTTTACGATCAGCACAGCGCCAAATACGATAAATACCGCTCTGACGAAGGTGCCGATGATGAGGAATGCTTCATCCGTACTTTGGAACGAAACCCCGCCATCGGCTTTTTCGGAATAACTGATCAGCCACATAAAACCCATAATGATCACGTTGGCAATGAGGGCACCTCTGATATACCAGCCCATTTTCATTTTTCTTAATTCGATTCTGATCAAATTCATCAACGTGTCTCTCCTCCTTTACGCACTGATGCTATTGCCGTTGATCAATTTGATAAAATAATCCTCCAGCGACGTATACTTTTTGTTCATTGATTCAATGTCTACATCATTTAAAATCAATGCTTTGGATATGGCAGCCTGAGAGGCTTCAGCCTCGTAAATTCGAATCATTTTCTCATTTAATATTTTAAAGTTGGTTAATTGCAGCTCTTTCTCCAGCACAAAGCAGGCCCTTGTCTGATTCGATGTAACAAGCTCGATGTATTCAGTGTTCTGGCCCCTGACATCCTCCATTGATACCTCTTCAAGCAGCCTGCCGTCCCGAATGACGCCGATTGTGTCTGCGATTTGTTCGATTTCACCCAGCAGGTGGCTTGAGATCAGCAGTGTCATCCCGTACTCTTTGCTCAGCACTTGAAACAATTGCCTGATCTTTTTAATGCCGATAGGGTCAAGACCATTCACCGGCTCATCCAAAATGAGCAGGTCCGGCTTCGTGAGGATGGCACGCGCAATTCCAAGGCGCTGCTTCATCCCGAGGGAAAAGGTTTTGACGGGTTTTTTGTCGATTTGTTTTAAATTCACCATATCCAGCACTTCTTGTATGGCTTTTTTATTGTGATATCCCATATATTCACAATGCAGATCTAAATTTTCTTCAGCTGTCAGGTTTTCATAAAAAATCGGATATTCAATCATGCTACCGATGTTCCCCAGCACCTCATATGACGTGTGGGTGAACTTGTTCCCAAGAATGATGATTTCACCGCTTGTCGGTTTGACAAGGCTCGTCAGCATTTTCATAATGGTTGTTTTCCCCGCGCCGTTCGGGCCGAGAAAGCCATAGATTTCACCTTTTTTAATATGCATGCTGACATTGGATACGACCTCTTTGCCCTGATATGTTTTGGTCAGCCCGTTTGTTTGTACGATATAAGTCAACTTTGTTTCTCCTTCCCTCTCTTTTCCTGTTTTCTATTGTAGCGGCGAGCCCTGTCATTTTTATTTCTCAAACCTTAAGAAATTCTTACGATTAATATGTCATGCGTTTCAAGGTGATCGTAAATGCAGTCCTTTCGTACGGCTTGCTTTGAACGGATATGGTGCCTCCCATTTTTTCTGTAAGCCGTTTCGTGATGGTTAAACCGAGACCGCTTCCTTGAAATGCTTTATTTCTGGATTCTTCAAGTGTGTACAGCCTCTCAAACACCAGCTGCTGATCGGTTTCACTAATCCCTTTTCCGCGATCCCATACGGTGATGGCGATGTTCCTCTCATCATAAGACAGCGTCAGTCCGATTAACTTGCCGGCCGCGCCATATTGAATCGCATTGGACAATAGGTTTTGCAGGATTCTGTCCAGAGCCTCTTCATTCGCCTGCGCATACACCGGCGTATCCGGTATATCGATGGCTGCTTGAAAGCCTTTTGACTGAACAACGTCATAATAGTGCAGGATATTTCGTTTGCATATGTCGTTCATATGTACTTTGGTGATCGGGATCTCTTTATCTTCAGATTCTAATTTCGCTAAATCAAAAAAGGAATTGATCATCTGAATAAGTTCATTTGTTTTCTGGCGGAGCTTCCCCAACAATCTTTCCCGCTCTTCTTCCGGCATGTTCGGGTCACTTTGAATGGCTTCGATATAACCGAGAATGACCGTTAACGGCGTTTTCAGGTCGTGCGACATATTGGTCAGCATCCGCTTCATGGATTGCTCTGTTTTGGCAAATTGGGCGCTGATCTGCTGACGATTCTCAACGAAAAGATTAATGTTAACAAGCAAGTCTTTGAGCGCATGATCGTCTGTAGGAAGCAAAATTTGTCCTGCCGAATCCCGGCTGAGCATGTAGCTAAGCTGGTCAGCCGTGTAAGCCAGATTCCCGTCCCGCTTCTTTTTCATTATGAATTGAATCACATTCAGACACGCCAGAGCGATGACAGCGGCCACCCATAGCACTGTCATTCTAAAACTCTCCTAATTTATAACCGATGCCCCATAGCGTTTTAATATATTG
This sequence comes from Bacillus sp. LR_5, assembly GCF_042709275.1. Lineage (NCBI taxonomy): Bacteria > Bacillati > Bacillota > Bacilli > Caryophanales > Bacillaceae > Bacillus > Bacillus sp. LR_5. The sequence goes on from NZ_JAVAXX010000019.1 coordinate 21,609, forward strand.
AGGGGAGGAGGGGTCATCCTCAATCTTTTCTCTGAGCCGCCGCATATGTACGTTAATGATGTTCTGATCATCAAAGTACTCTTCATTCCAAACGGAACGGTAGATTTGTTCTTTCGTAAACACTTTTTTAGGATTTGATGCAAATAAGCACAGCAGCTGCCATTCTGTTGACGTCAGCTGGAGCGGCTCTCCGTTTTTCAAAACGGAAACATTGTCTATATCTATCGCAAGCTGGTGAATCCGGATCACCTTATTCACAGCCGGCTCCTCTGCCGAATATTGCGTCGCCCGCCGTATCGCGGCTTTTACTCTGGCTGTCAGCTCAATCATCGAAAACGGTTTGGCGATATAATCATCCGCCCCAAAACCCAGTCCCAATGCCTTATCCACATCTCCGTCTTTTGCCGAAATCATTAAGACCGGTATATTGCTTTTTTCCCGGATGATTTTCAGAAAATCCATGCCGTTCAGCTTCGGGAGCATGATATCAAGGAGGACCAAATCGTATGAATCCTGCTGAAACAGCCGGATGCCCTCTTCTCCGTCGAAAGCATGCACAATTCCAAAGCCTTCTTTTGTTAAATAATGATCCACCATTTCACTGATTGAGTGGTCGTCTTCTACAAGCAATATGCGCTGCATCTTCTCACCTAACCTTTACAAAATCAAAAAACACACACGTAATTACACTTATTGTAATTGAAAAACGTGTGTGTTTTATAAAAATTATTCTTTTTTTCCTATTTTCAGCTTCCTGTATTCCATGCCCGTAATGACAAAGAATACGGCAGCGCATCCAATGACTTGAATGAGCCCGAGTCGTTCACCGAGAAATAAAGCTCCATAGAAAATCGTCAGGATAGGCCCTGCCATTGAAATGGCGGCGGCTCGCTGTGCCCCGATTCGTTTTATGCCCTCAAGCATTAGCACAAATGGAATCACTGTGGTAACGACTGCAATTACCGCGAACAAACCATACATAGAAAGCGGATATGCTGCCATTGGCGTATTCATGCCAGCCGCCGATTTTATCCCTGTGTAAAGCATCATGGCAGCTCCAGCAGCTGTCATCCCGTATGCATTGAGACGGATCCCCCCGATTTGATGGACGAGATGCCCGGAAAGGACAAGATAACCAGCATAGACGGCCGAAGATAACAAAATGAATACAGCTCCAATCATATTCGCCTGGAAAAGCTCAGCATTCCAGCCGCCCAGCGCCAAGAAAAGCCCAAACATGACCGCCAGAACTGCGAAAAGGTCCTGAATTGAGGACATTTTCCGGTCACGACACGCGGTGAATCCAAACACAAACAACGGATAGCTCATCAGCAATATACGTTCAACCATTGCGGATACATGGTTCAGCCCGATAAAATCAAGCAAGGGAGACAGAAAAAAACAAAACACTCCCGCGCCACAAGCCTTCCATAGGTCTCCTTTTTTCTTACCGTCTGGCATTGGAGGACGGTATATTAAAAAAATCAGCCAAAACAGCGGAACAGCCAGCAGCTGCCTGTATAGCAGCACGGCATCTGGCTCAGCACCCATTTGGTATGCCCATTTTATCCAAATCGATTTAGACGCAAAACAAACTGTTCCGATCAGCAAAAAAATCGTACCTGCTGCGGCCTCACGAATCTTACTCTGCTCTTCTGCTCTCATCTCAGCTCAGCTTTTCTCCTTTACTTATTCAAATGCTTTTGGATAAAATCCAGAAGCGTATATCCTTGAGCAGTCAGAATAACACCTTTTCCGCTGCAGGCCGGGCAAGGTGTTCCTTCGATTTCTCCCGCTCTTTCACATTTAGGACATGCGACCTCAAGATCATCAGTTGCAATGACCATTTGATATCCTCCTTTCTAACTCATCTGCTATGCCACCACCAGCCATCGTCCATTGGCCGTCACCTCCTTTAAGAAACACAAAAACCCCCGTCCTATGCAAAGGACGAGGGTCTCGCGGTACCACCTTTATTAACAGCTATACAGCCGTTCACTCTAAGTACAGAAAACCTATGTTTCGATACTCCTCTCTTGGTAACGGGGAGAGAAACCCGGCATCGCCTACTATCCGTTCAGCAAAGCAATTCAGAAGCCCATTCGGCATCAGGGGAGGATCGGTTCACACCTGCCACCGACTCTCTGAACCTCCATTCTGATGCGTACTTGCTCTTCCTCACGATTGTTAATCCGTTCTATTATTTGTAGAGTTTATAATACTCGGTTCATGAAACGAAGTCAATTCTTAATCCGATGTTACACCAAGTGCTTCCAGCGCCATATTGATGTGTTCCTCCTGCTGTGTTTGCAGAGCTAGCTTGGCGATTTCCACCGGATACGCCGCCTGCATCTCTGAAATGTGTTCCTGCATTTTTGCCCATATTCGGCCGCCTGCTTGATCATAGTATTCAAGCAAACGGGCAGTTTCTTTTTCTCCGAAAATGGTTTGATAAAGAACAAAATCCTTGGCTGGGTCAGCAACCTTCGCTTCTGTCCAATCCAGAAGTCCTGTGACACGTCCATTTTGATCGATAAGGATATGCGGCGGGTGGAGATCGCCGTGTATCAAAGAAGAGAAACCCGGCCAGTATGCATCATCATCTATCCACTTTTGCCATCTTTCCCAAAGCGTCGTAGATACGCCAAGCTTATTCTTCACATCAACCATAGAGTCTGCTGTCATTTGCCTGAAATCTTCTGGCCTTATCACTTCTATTCCGGATTGCCCAGCAGATATTTGATCCGTGCCATGTAATTCAGCCAGTATGCCAGCAAGTGTACGGACAAAATCGTCTGATGGCGGCTGATGATTCATATTCCAAACATATTGCTTTTGTTCCAAATCAATCCCGGCCGCCGGCGTTCCTTTTAACATTGGGTAAGCGATCAATTCCGGCGTGTGAATTCTCCAATCCGGCACATCAGCAGTCAGATTCGCGCGGAGAAAGGCAAGCGTTATGCCTTCTGCAGATGCTCTTTCCACAACATCACTTCGCCGCGGTTTTCGCAGCACCCATGGCATACCTGTGTCGTCCTTGGCAAATACAACTTGAAAGTCCATTCCGGTTTCATTCAATTGCGCGTTCTCAGAATGAACCGTCAAACCTTGGCTGCGTGCAAGCCCGACAATCTCCGTGATCATCTGTTTTTCGGTAAGGTTTGTCATCCCATTTCCCCTTTCTCATGCTCCGCCCTGAAGGAGAGAGAGGGGATGTTTGGAGGCAGAAAAAAGAAGGCAGGCATCGCCACCCTCTTTTTTAATAACCATATAAGGGCTCATACATAGGCGGATTCATCCCGATTCTCCCGCATTCAGGCGAGAGTTGCTCACTATTGAATTCGTGTCACTCGGAATCTAATGAATGCCATGCTGTAACCCCTCCGTTTCCTATACGTTAATTGTATTTTACATCATATTCCATCTAATCGCTATAAAAAAATGAATCAAGTCACTGGAGCAGGATTAAACAAGCACAAATCATTATGAAGGCCCCAACGGTCTGCCCACGTTTGTTTGCGGCCGCTTGCCACATCCAAAATCGTCCTGAAGATTTCCCAGCCTACGTCTTCGATACTGGCCTCTCCTGTCGCGATTCGGCCGGCATTGATATCGATTAAATCAGCCCAATGCTCTGATAAGGAATGCCGAGTCGATACTTTCAGCACCGGTGCAGCAGCCAGGCCATATGGTGTTCCCCTCCCTGTCGTAAACACCTGCAGATTCATGCCCGCAGCCAGCTGCAGGGTGCCGCACACAAAATCGCTTGCCGGTGTCGCCGCGAACAGCAGGCCTTTTTGCTCTGCTCTTTCACCAGGGCCGAGCACGCCGGAGATGGGGCTTGTGCCTGATTTCGCCACCGAACCTAACGCTTTTTCCACCACATTGGATAATCCGCCTTTTTTATTGCCTGGTGACGGGTTTGCGCTTCGGTCTGCGTCTCCCCGCCGGAGATAGCTGTCATACCACTTCATCTCTTTGATCAGTGATTGTCCGACCTCTTCACTGACAGCCCGCGGCGTTAATAAATGAATGGCATCCCGCACCTCTGTCACTTCAGAAAACAAAACCGTTGCACCTGCGCGAACCAATAAATCAGCCGCATACCCCACGGCAGGGTTCGCCGTCACGCCGGAAAACGCATCACTGCCGCCGCATTGCAGGCCGATAACCAGATCCGAAACAGGACATGACACCCGGGTTCTGCTGTTCAGCCTGATTAACCGTTCCTCCGCCATTTCCAAAATGGATTGGATCATCGCCGCAAAACCTCGGTGATCCTGGAGCGATAGAATGTCATCATCATTTTCGGAGGCAATTCTTTCCGGGAGGAGCTTTTCACATCCCAATCCGATTACCATTACTTCTCCGCCGAAGTTCGGATGTTTCGCAAGATTTTGAATCGTGCGGATCGGAATGACAGCGTCGGGCGCATTGATCGCCACGCCGCATCCGTATTGATGATGCAGCGGCACAACGTCATCGACATTTGGGTATTTCGGCAGCAGCTCTTCTTTTATTCGTTTGACTGCATAATCCAAAACGCCAACAACACATTGAACACTTGTCGTGATGCCGAGGATATTTTTTGTCCCTGCACTGCCATCCGCATTTCGGTACCCTTCAAACGTGTAGCCTTCAAGAGGGGGCCGCGGCTGCCGCACCCTGTTTGCGAGAGGAAGATCGTCTAACGCCGGAGGAGCGGGCATTCTTACGAGGGCTTCCCGTATCCAGCTCCCGCATTTGATCGTCTCATCAGCAAATCCGATCACCTCTCCGTAACGCACGATCTCGTCCCCTTGATTGAGATCGGTGAGGGCCACCTTATGGCCTTGAGGAACATCCTCTTCAAGTACGAGCCCGCATGAGAAAACAGTGCCCTGTGGCAGTCCTCCATCATTTACAATAATCGCGGTGTTATCTATTTCATGCACTTTGATGTAAAGGGGCGCTTGGTTCTTCCCGAGGTTCATCGCCATATGAAAATCACTCCTCATAACTTAGTAAGCGTTTTCTAAATTGGTTTTAAAAAAACCGCAGCTCTTACGTTTCAACTGCGGTTGCTCACCATTATTTTTCATCCATTCCTTTTAGAATTTTGTCACGGACAAATTTCAGATGCTCATACATGTGGTAATGTGCTTTGTACGGATCTCTTTTGGCAAGGGCGTCGTAGATTTTTTTGTGATATTCGACCGTTACATCTCTCTCCCTGTACGGAATTTGGCTGTCAATTTTCGCATGGGTGATCAGCAGGGACTGAATCATCCCTTCAACGACGGGGTTATTGGCGCTTAACGCAATAATTCGATGGAACTCTTTATCCGCTTCACCATAATGATTGTCAGTGCTGTTGGTAATATCGTCGATCGTCTTCTGCAAACGCTGAAGCTCTTCCTCATTGATTTTTTCCGCGGCAATTGTCACGAGTCCGAGTTCTAGCGCCATCCGCGCTTCAATGATAGCCGGAAGATTATCAGTGGCCAAAGCAAGCATGACGGAAAATGGCTGCATGCCGATTTTATCGTTGAAATATGTGCCCCCTCGTGTTTTTCTCGTAATGACGCCCAGCGTTTCAAGTGAACTGAGTGCTTCCCGTAGCACCGGTCTGCTGACATGCAAAATGTCCATCAGTTCCATTTCTGTCGGCAATTTGTCTCCGGCCCTCAACTGTCCGCTCGATAATAAATGGACAATCCGTTCGATGACCTGCTTGGCTAATGTTTTCCGATTGACTGTATCGACTTTCAAATCTTCTAAACCTTCGTACACGAACAACTCTCCCTTCAGTTGTTCAATTGTAAGACAAAATAGCGGATATGACAATATTTACAATCAAACTTATCGCACAAGACATGGACGCTTCCGGTCAAATTCCCAGTTGCTGATCAGGAACTGCATTGGGATCGCGTCATTCCGTGCGCCTAAATTCATTTTCCAATAGATCTCATGCGCTTTTTCCACTTGTTCCATATCAATATCGACGCCTAGTCCAGACTTATCCGGCACCTTGACACAGCCAGAAGAAATCTCAAAAGGCTGTTTCGTTAATCGCTGCCCGTCCTGCCAGATCCAATGGGTATCAATCGCCGTGATCCGCCCCGGAGCCGCTGCTGCCACATGGGTAAACATCGCAAGGGAAATATCAAAGTGGTTGTTGGAGTGCGAGCCCCATGTCAAACCCCAATCATGGCACATTTGCGCAACCCGCACCGACCCTTGCATCGTCCAAAAATGCGGATCAGCCAGCGGTATATCGACCGCATGGAGCTGAATCGCGTGACCCATTTCCCGCCAATCAGTCGCAATCATATTTGTCGCAGTCGGAAGCCCTGTCGCGCGGCGGAATTCAGCCATTACTTCACGAGCGGAGTAGCCATTCTCATCCCCGCATGGATCTTCCGCATACGCGAGCACATCTTGCTTTCCTTTGCATAATGCAATAGCTTCCTCTAATGACCATGCCCCGTTCGGATCAAGAGTGATCCTTGCCTCTGGAAAACGTTTCGATAATGCGGTAACAGCTTCGATTTCCTCTTCTCCCCGCAGCACCCCGCCTTTCAACTTGAAATCCTGAAAGCCATAGCGCTCCTGTGCGGATTCGGCAAGACGCACAATGGCCTCCGGCGTCAGCGCTTCCTCATGGCGCAGACGGAACCACGCGCAATCTGACTGCTCATCGCTTTGATACGGCAAGGTCGTCCGCTTTCGGTCGCCGATGTAAAAGAGGTAACCGAGCATTTTTACTTCATCACGCTGCTTCCCTTCGCCCAGCAAAGCCGCGACCGGTTCCTGAAGAAACTTTCCAAGCAAATCTAACAAAGCCGCTTCCAGTGCGGTGACGGCGTGCACAGTGGTGCGCAAATCAAACGTCTGGTTTCCTCGCCCTCCCCTGTCCTGATCGCCAAACTGCTTTCTGACCGTTTGCAATATCGCTTGGTACGCACCGATAGATTTTCCGACAACAAGCGGCTCTGACAGCTCCAGTGTGCGCCGAATATGCTCTCCGCCAGGCACCTCGCCGACTCCCTGATTTCCGCTGCTGTCCGTTAAGATTACGATATTCCGGGTAAAAAACGGGCTGTGTGCTCCGCTTAGATTCAGCAGCATGCTGTCATGTCCCGCAACAGGAATCACCTTCATTTCAGTAATTGAGGGAATATTCGATCTTTTCTCTTTTTGAACCTGCTCTTGTATCGGTGAACTCATGCATTTTCCTCCCTTTATAAAGCGCTTTCATAAATATTAGACAGGCAACGATTGATCGGGGTCTTGTTCTTGTTTCTTTAACACTACCCGTTTGATCGGCCCGACCAGCAGCAAATAGCTGAGGATCGCCGCAATCGCGTTAGCGCCGACAAACACAAGCGCGCCATTGAAAGATCCAGTGGCATTGACAATGTATCCGATAATAATCGGTGTTGTAATTGAGGCAATATTCCCGAAAGTGTTGAACAAACCGCCGCTTAATCCTGCACATTCTTTCGGAGACGTGTCCGACACGACAGCCCAACCCAATGCGCCGAAGCCTTTTCCGAAAAACGCGAGCGACATAATGACAACGACGAGCCATGCTGAATCTGTGTAGTTGCAGACAATCATACTGCAAGACAGCAGCATGCCGGCAATGATTGGCACTTTTCTAGCAAAGGTCAGTGAACGGCCTTTTTTGAGCAAGATGTCTGACACAATGCCCCCAAGCACGCCGCCGGCAAATCCGCACAGCGCCGGCAGGGAAGCGACAAACCCAGCTTCAAGAATAGACATGCCGCGGGCCTGAACCAAATATACCGGAAACCACGTGAGAAAGAAATAGGTGAGAGTCGTAATACAGTATTGCGCGATGTACACGCCAATCAGCATGCGGTTCGTTAACAGCTGTTTGATATACGGCCATTTCGATTCTGTTTCTTGTTTGCTTTTACTGTCATCCATGGAAATCAGCCCGCCGCCCTGTTCGATGTACGCAAGCTCAGCTTCATTAACCTTTGGGTGTTTTTTCGGTTCATACACCGTTTTTAGCCAGATGACAGCCAGAAGAATGCCCGCAATACCCATAACAGCGAAGACGGAATGCCAGCCGAAAGAGTGGGTAAGCCAGCCCATTAAAGGAGAAAAAATGACGATTGCGAAGTATTGTGCTGAATTAAAAAAGGCTGAAGCTGTCCCGCGCTCGGAGCTTGGAAACCATGAGGCAACAACTCTGCCGTTTCCGGGAAATGAAGGCGCTTCTGATAAACCAACCAGAAAACGCAGTGCAAACAGCAGGATAATCGCTGTGCCGGCGGAGAAAAAGCCAATCGCCCCTTGCAGCAGCGTAAAAAACGACCAGAAAAAGATGCTTAACGCAATGATAGTCTTTGAACCAAAACGGTCCAGCAGCCAGCCGCCCGGAAGCTGTCCGATGACATAGGCCCAGCCAAAGGCAGAAAAGACATATCCCATGGCGACCGAGTCCAATCCCAAATCATGCTGGACGGAATCTCCGGTGATGGAAAGCGTCGCTCGATCCGCGTAGTTAATAGAGGTCACAAGAAACAGCATAAACACGATGAACCAGCGCACGGACGTTTTTTTGCCCGCCGGTGTAACATTCGCAAAGTCTTTTTTCATAGTATCTTCTCCTTTTCAAAGTAGAGAATCATATGCTGGCTGTGATAAAGCCGGGAAAGAGACGCATGCCTCTTTCCAGCACCATTACGGCTTCACAAAAACGGTTTTGATCGCTGTGAAAAAGTCCTTCGCTGCCTCACCCTGTTCTCGGGAGTGGGAGCTCGACTGCTTCATGCCGCCAAAGGGAGCCTGCAGCTCAACACCTGCGCTTTCTGCATTGATCCGAACCAGTCCGGCATCGATTTCATCAATGAAAGAAAGCATTCGGCCGATGTTTTCCGTAAAGATGGATGCACTTAAACCAAACTTCACATCATTGGCGATGTTCAGTGCCTCCTCCATCGAGTCCACCTTGATCAAGGCGATCACCGGACCGAAAATTTCCTCCTGGGCAATTGTCATCTCAGATGTCACATTGTCAAAGATGGCAGGCTGAACATAATAGCCGTTTTGATACTTTCCGTTCTCCAGCTTTTCTCCTCCTATTAAAAGGGAAGCCCCCTCCTGTTTGCCTTTCTCAATGTATGACAGGCAGTTATCAAGCTGATTCTTGCTGGCAATCGGTCCCATCCAGACATCCTCTTTTAAGCTGTCTCCGATTGTAATATCTTTTGTGCGCTGGAGCAGTTTTTCTTTAAAGCGCTCATAAATTCCGCTTTGTACAATGACACGGCTTGTCGCGGTACATTTCTGGCCGGTTGAACGAAAGGCCCCCGTTATGACAGCTTCGGCCGCAGCTTCAAGGTCAGCGTCATCAGCTACGATGACAGGGTTTTTGCCGCCCATCTCAAGCTGGTACTTGGCTCCCCTCGCTAAAGCGGCTTGCCCGATGATTTTTCCGACTTGATTTGAACCGGTAAACGTAACGGCGTTTACACCCTCATGCTCAGCAAGCCCCTGCCCGACAACAGAACCCGGGCCTGTCACCAAATTGATGACCCCTGCCGGGAGCCCCGCTTCCTCAAAGCAGGCAATGATCTTCGCGCATGTCACAGCTGTTTCTGTCGCCGGTTTGATGACAACGGTATTGCCGTATACCAATGCCGGCGCCATTTTCCAAATCGGGATCGCCACCGGGAAATTCCACGGAGAAATCACGCCGACCACACCGAGCGGAACACGGGTGGTAAACATGAGCGCGTCTTTGTCAGTAGACGGAATGACGTCACCCGTTTTTCGCATGCCCTCTCCGGCATAATAGCGCAGAATGGCAATCCCCCGGGCTGTTTCTCCCTTCGCTTCCGGCAATGTTTTACCCATTTCACGCGTTGCACAGGCGGCGATTTCCTCCAAGCGCTGCTCCATGATATCCGCTGTTTTGTATAAGTATTGGCCGCGCTCGGCACCCGTCAGCTTTCTCCAAGCCGTTTTGGCTTCATTGGCGGCGGCGACGGCACGTTCCACATCTTCAGCCGTTGAATTCTGTACATATCCGACAATATCATTCACATCGGCAGGGTTTTTGACCTTGACCATATCGCCTGATTGAGACTTAACCCACTCTCCGTTAATAAAGTTGAGGTACGTGTTTTGTTCCGTGATCACAGACATGCCCATTGCCCCTTTCGTGTTTTTTCTGGTCAAACCGTCGCGGCTTTTTTCGGAAAACGGTCAGCCGCCTGCTTCAAAATTGCTTCCAATTGCTGATAATGATCTTTTTCAACCGGGCCGACAGGCGGTCTGGCTGTATTCCTTACATTCAAACCCATGATTTCCATACCGGCTTTAATCAAGGATACGGCGTAGCCTTTTCGTTGTTTGCGAATATCGTTGATCGGCAGAATCACATGCCGATAGAGTTCCTTCATAAGCTCGTCATTTCCGTTTTTCAATGCATCATAGAACATTCGCGAAATATGCGGGATATAATTTGAAATCGCTGAAGAGTAAGAGTGGAACCCGATCGGCAGATATGCCGGCATCGTCACTTCAGCCATCGGCATTCCGTTGAGCCATCCTAAGCGGTCGCCGATCGTATAGACGAGGTTGATATTCAAATCCATATTTCCTACCCCGTCTTTGACACCGACAAGCTGTTCACATTCGGTCAGACGTTTGATCTGTTCAACAGAGAGAACTGCGTTATCGCGCTGATAAAGAATCGCGTTCAAGTCAGTGCTTTCAATAATCGTTTTCGCATACTGGTACAGCCCCTCCTGTTCGCCATGCACCAAATACGGAGGCAGGATCAAGTAGCCGTCGGCGCCTTTTTTCTCCGACAGCTGCGCCCAATCAAGCGCTGTGCTGAGGTTGCCGCCCACCCCCGTGTAGACCGGCACCTTTCCTCCGGCTGCCGAGACTGCGACTTCCACCATTTGCTCATATTCCTTCTGGCTGAGAGATTGGAATTCACCAGACCCGCAAGCGATAAATATCGCTTCCAAGCCCTCATTCAGCAAAAACTCAATGTTTTGAAAAAGAGCTTCTTCCTCCAGTTTTCCTTGTGTGTTAAAAGGAGCAACCGGAAAACCTAAAATTCCAGCGGGTGCTTTTCTGATACGGCTCATCAACATAACCTCCTGTTATTTGTGTATACAGCCTCTATCTGTAAGCGCTTTTATTAATTTTTCTTTCACATCCGCTCCTTCCCCATATATCCTTTTGTTTAATTGTAAGACAAATAAACAATAAGTCAATATCTTTATTTTCTGATATTTTATAAAAGGGTAAATCACTGTCCGGCCGGGATTCTGCGCAGCAAAAAAACAGCCTGGTCAGCCGGCTGTTTGGTTTATATCCTTCTTTGTTTCATCGTCTCATGCAAAAGCTTTGCTTCCAAAAAAAACACGTGGATGAATTTTTTCATATTTATTCTAGCAGGTGCAAGGGGTTTTGCATCCTTGGATTGGAGTTCTTTCATTTTCTGGCTGACAACCGGAAAATCAAAGAATTTCGATGCATAGGTTTCAAATTTTGGATTCGAAAAATCAGTTGTGCCCAATGAAGCAAAATGGTGCAGCGAATGGATAATCGCTCTGCGGATACGCTGCTCCGAGGCTTTTATTTCGCGATTGACTTCCGTCTGTGAGGCCCCTGTCCCCAGCTTCCGTACCGCTACTTGGGTGAATATTTGTTTTAGCGAAGGGCTTTGTTTTTCGTGCGGCTCGGATTGCTCGTGTTCTGCTAAATACTGCAGGACCGCCATGAGATCATGTGCGCCGCCTTCTCCCATCATGCCCAGCTCGGACAACAGGAATGTTCCTGCCTCTTTTAAACCGCTGTCACTCTTCTGCTGGGGACGCGCTTTCCGTTCAGTCCGATTAACAAGCCGGCTTAGAGAATGCTGAATGGCTCCAATCGAGTGTTCAAGCTCGATCCGCTCCTTCACCTTTTGGAGAACCGCGACAATTTCAATGCGGTTAATCGGCTTATGGATAAAATATTCGATGCCGAGCGAGTACGCTTCCCCGACCATTTCCTTCGCCTCCACTTGAGAGATCATTACGATTTTGCCGGAGTACATATTCTGGATCTGACGAATCGTCTCAATGCCGTCTCTTCCGGGCATTAACAGATCGATTAATAAAATATCAATCTGCTTAAATTGCAGCATATGCCCTTCCACTTGGCTTCCGTCGTCTGCTTCACCAGCAGCTTCCCCGAGATCTTCGTCCTCAATGATCTGCCTTAAAATTGACCGCACCGCACGGTCATCATCTGCAATAAAAAAACGCATAGCTTTTGGTTCACCCTTTCTGAATCAAATGCCGGACAGGCAGCCTGATGGCAAACACCACTCCCCGCTGCTGATTATCAAACGTGATATCCCCTTCTAGCTCTGTCACGATTTCCTTTACGTAGGAAAGTCCGATACCCGTAGAAGGCGTGCCAAATTCGTCATATTTTGAAGTAAAGCCCGGGTCAAACACAATGTCTCCGATTTTCTCGGAAATCCCGGGGCCATTGTCTTCCACCTGGAATTCTACCATACTCTCATTTGGCTTACGGAGCCTCAGGCTGACCATTCCCTCTTCATCCATAGCCTCTACTGCATTTGCTGTTAGATTATTAATGATCGAAAGCACGATAAATACGTGATATTCGTCATGCTCTCCCTCGATCGAGCAGTAAAAATCAATCTGCTTCCCTAGTGCTTCAGCGTACTTTTCATTCATTCGAATCACGAGCTGCAGCAAATCAGAAGGCCTCATATAATCTCTCAAACTCTCATTCGAAATCAGTTTTGAAAGCCCTGCGAATATCCGCTGGTTGTCCTTTTTCACTTCATGAATCTCTCCGGCCAGTCTCAGGATTCTGCCGCTCAGCTGAACATCCTTTCCCTTGATTTCCCGATAGAGCTGATACGAATCGTTTGTCACTTTCTCTGTCGTTTTCAATGTCTTTTTTAGGTGCACCGTTTCTTCATATAAATTGGAAACGATCATCAGCATGTGCTCGTGCTGCTGCCTTGTCTGTTTTTCTCTCGATTGTGTTTCATATAGCTTCAGCACACTATAAAAGCTCATCACAATAAATGTGTGAGAAATCGCAATCACCGCAATGTCAGTGATTTTCTCAGGCGTGACAACCGTATGAAAAATGAGAAATTGTACAGCCAGCTCGACACAATCTGACACAACTTCAATCATAAACCCAATGAAACCGAGCATAATCGGCCGTTCACGGAAACGATTGGCCTTTAATATGGAAAACAGACAGGCGTAAGTCATATAAAAGAAAAAGCCAGACGCTTGATCATACAGAATCGGAGTCAGCCCATTGTGTCCTCCGCCCCATAATTCCAGAAAGACGCGAAAGATGAAAACAGCCGCTCCAGTCAGAAAACCCGGCAGCACAGCGGGCACATGCCGCAACAATGATAAAAAGAAGAAAAAAACCGGTGCCCCAAAGCTGACCCGGAATTCTTCATTGAGGGGATAAAATTTCAGTTCACCGGCCAGCGGCACCGTAATCAGCATGAGGGCCAGTATATATCCGTCTTTTTCAATAAACCGTTCCAGTTTTATGTTGATCACATCCTCGCTTTTTATTTTGGGGAATCGGGAGAAAACCTGCAAATTGCTTTTGACCCAGAACATGAGGTTTTTATAAATCTTACTGCTTATTTTCAAAATGTTTTTGTCGTATTTTGTATGATTCTGTAGTCTCCATTATACAGTAATTATACCTTCCGCTATTATGAAAGCGTTTAACGCCCCCTTAGCCTTCGTTTTGATACACCTCAGTCCTTTAAGAAAAAAATCAGTGAGGAGGAATTCGATGAAAGAATTGATAAAAGAGCACCAGAAAGACATAAACCCGGCGTTACAGCTTCATGATTGGGTTGAATACTATCGCCCTTTTGCCGCCAATGGACAAAGCGCAAACTATATCCCCGCTTTAGGAAAAGTCAATGATTCACAGCTCGGCATCTGTGTATTGGAGCCTGATGGAACGATGATACACGCCGGCGACTGGAACGTCTCTTTTACCCTGCAAAGCATTTCAAAAGTGATTAGCTTTATTGCCGCCTGCATGAGCCGCGGCATTCCCTATGTGCTGGACCGCGTGGATGTCGAGCCGACAGGTGACGCCTTTAATTCAATTATTCGGCTCGAAATCAACAAGCCGGGAAAGCCGTTCAATCCCATGATCAACGCGGGTGCCCTCACCATCGCTTCGATCCTTCCCGGAGAATCGGCATACGAAAAGCTCGAGTTTCTTTACTCGGTGATGGAAACTTTGATAGGAAAACGGCCGAGAATTCATGAGGAAGTATTCCGTTCTGAATGGGAAACCGCCCACCGCAACAGAGCGCTGGCCTACTATTTAAAAGAAACAAACTTTTTAGAAGCTGAAGTAGAAGAAACACTTGAGGTGTACTTGAAGCAATGCGCTATGGAGAGCACTACAGAAGATATTGCGTTGATCGGCCTGATCCTTGCTCATGACGGGTATCATCCGATTCGACGCGAGCAGGTGATTCCAAAAGATGTGGCAAAATTAGCCAAGGCATTAATGCTGACGTGCGGCATGTACAACGCTTCAGGCAAATATGCGGCGTTTGTCGGCGTGCCGGCCAAAAGCGGCGTCTCCGGCGGCATCATGGCGCTGGTGCCTCCAAGCGCCAGAAGAGAACAGCCTTTTCAATCCGGATGCGGCATCGGCATTTACGGGCCTGCCATTGATGAATACGGCAACAGCCTCACTGGCGGTATGCTGCTGAAGCATATGGCGCAGGAATGGGAGCTCAGCATTTTTTAAATATGAAAAAAGAGGTGATTGTATGCAGCAAATCCTAGAACATATCGTCGGTATTGCAAATGATCTTTTGTGGTCAAAGCTATTAATTGTTTTGCTCCTTTCTCTGGGAATCTATTTTACGTTCAGGCTTAAGTTTTTACAGGTTCGCATGCTGAAAGAAATGGTCAGGGTATTAAGAGAAGGTGCTGCTTCCCGGTCGAAAAACACCATTTCTCCGTTTCAAGCCTTTTGCATCAGCATGGCGGCCCGTGTCGGAACGGGAAATATTACGGGCATTGCCATCGCCATTGCACTCGGCGGGCCCGGGGCAATCTTCTGGATGTGGATTATCGCCATTATCGGATCAGCATCCAGCTTTGTGGAAAGCACACTGGCTCAGATTTATAAAGTAAAAGATGTAAACGGCTTCCGCGGCGGGCCGGCGTATTACATGGAAAAAGGGCTGAACAAAAGGTGGATGGGCGCGCTGTTCGCTGTGTTAATCACCTTATCGTTCGGTATCGTCTTCAACTCGGTTCAATCCAATACAGTCAGCCTTGCCTTTGAAAACGCGTTTGGCACAAACCGCCTGACATTGGGACTCATTTTAATTGCTGTATTCGGCACGATTATTTTTGGCGGAGTCAAGCGCATTGCAAAGCTGGCTGAATCCATTGTCGTCGTATTGGCTGTCCTGTATATCGGAGTTGCGTTTTTCGTCATTTTCACCAACATTACGCAGCTGCCAAGTGTGCTTGCGCTAATCGTGAAAAATGCGTTTGGTTTTGATCAGGCCGCCGGCGGGGCTTTGGGCGCGGCACTCATGCAAGGCGTCAGACGGGGAATTTT
The DNA here is from genome assembly GCF_042709275.1 of Bacillus sp. LR_5. Taxonomy (NCBI): domain Bacteria; kingdom Bacillati; phylum Bacillota; class Bacilli; order Caryophanales; family Bacillaceae; genus Bacillus; species Bacillus sp. LR_5. The sequence goes on from NZ_JAVAXX010000019.1 coordinate 37,254, forward strand.
TTCAAACGAAGCGGGAATGGGAAGTGCACCGAATGCCGCTGCCACCGCCACAACAAGCCATCCCGTCAAACAGGGGCTGATCCAAGCTTTTGGTGTACTGACGGATACACTGGTCATTTGTACAAGCACCGCCTTTATCATCCTGTTTTCGGATGCCTATCATACTCCGGGTCTGAGCGGAATCGCCTTGACACAAGCCTCTCTCAGCTCCCATGTCGGATCATGGGCATCAGGCTTTCTCGCCATTCTGATTTTGTTATTCGGATTCTGTGCTTTAATTGGAAACTATTATTATGGCGAAACCAATATCGGCTTTTTGAACAAAAGCAAAAAACTGATTTTTGTCTACCGTATCGGCGTGCTGGCAATGATCGTGTTTGGCTGTGTTGCCAAAGTCCAGCTCGTCTGGGATCTTGCTGATTTGTTCATGGGTTTGATGGTCGTCGTGAATTTAATCGCGATTTTCTTACTATCAAAGATCGTTTTTACTGCGCTGAAAGACTATACACGCCAGAAAAAAGCAGGCAAGGATCCGGTCTTTTATAAAGATGTGCTCAAAAACCATAATGGCATTGAGTGCTGGCCGGTTTCAGACACAAAGACTGACACGCACAACAAACAAATATCATAAGAAAAGGGTGTTCAGACATATGGGCTGAACACCTTTCCCTTTTTGCGTTTATTGACAAACACGTAAGCCTCCATTACGATTTTCATATCTTTTTCAAAAAAATCTGAAAGAAGGCATCGGTACATTCTATGAATCCTATCCAACACATATTAGATACATACCCGCTTATTGTGCTAGACGGCGCCATGGCGACCGAGCTTGAACGCAAGGGCTGTGATTTGAACGACAGTCTGTGGTCGGCAAAAATCCTGATGGAAGAGCCGGAGCTGATTAAACAAGTTCATACTGATTATTTCGCAGCAGGCGCCGATTGTGCAATCACCGCCAGCTATCAGTCTACATTTGAAGGCTTTGCCGCACGCGGGCTGAGCGAAGCGGAAGCACGCCGGCTCATCGAGTTGTCCGTCAGCATCGCAGCTGAAGCACGTGATGAATTTTGGTCGCTTGAAGAGAACCGTTTGAATCGGCCAAAACCGATCATTGCGGCTTCTGTAGGCCCTTATGGCGCTTATCTTGCAGATGGTTCTGAGTATCGCGGCAACTACGCAATATCAGAAGATGAACTGATTGAATTTCATCGCCCCCGGATGAAGGCGCTGATTGAAGCCGGAGCTGATGTATTGGCATGCGAAACGATTCCGTGTCTGACTGAAGCCAAAGCGATTGTTCGGCTGTTGAAGGAATTTCCTGAAACGTATGCATGGATCAGCTTCAGTGCTAAAGACGGCTTGCATATCAGTGACGGAACACCTGCAGCTGACTGCGCATCGTGGCTTGATGAACACCGCCAAATTGCAGCACTCGGCATCAACTGCACGCCGCTTCAGCATATCCCTTCCTTGATAGAGGAGTTAAAAAAGAACACGTCAAAACCGATCATTGTCTACCCGAATTCAGGTGAGCAATATGATCCGGAAACAAAAACGTGGAACGGCGCAGCATGCGCAGAATCTTACGGGGCGAGCGCCCGCACCTGGCATGAAAAAGGAGCGAGGCTGATTGGCGGCTGCTGCCGGACAAAACCCGAAAATATTCAAGAAATTGCGGCTTGGGCCCGCTCTTTAAAAACAACTTGACTTATCGGAATAGTTTGTATATTCTAACTTAAAGCCGGTTCGCCGGAGTCTCGTGTCACTTTCTGACATGAGATTTTTTATTAGGAGGAAATAAATCGCTGATAGAAAGTTGGAAAAAGATGAACTCTGCCCACAACAAGAATGAGACAACCTTTCAGAGAAGTATGAAAAGCCGGCACCTCTTTATGCTTTCCTTGGGAGGTGTCATCGGAACCGGGCTGTTTTTAAGCTCAGGTTATACCATTCAGCAAGCAGGCCCGGCCGGAACCATACTCGCCTACCTAGTCGGGGCCGGCATCGTTTATTTGGTCATGCTGTGCCTCGGTGAGCTGTCAGTCGCCATGCCTGTGACCGGCGCCTTTCACACCTATGCAGCCAAATACATAGGGCCGGGCACCGGATTTACGGTCGCTTGGCTGTACTGGCTGACATGGACCGTGGCATTGGGATCAGAATTCACAGCAGCCGGCCTGTTAATGCAGCGCTGGTTCCCCCATACATCGGTTTGGATGTGGAGTGCCGTCTTTGCGCTGTTCATTTTCTTGCTTAACGCATTTTCGGTCAAGTTTTTCGCTGAATCAGAATTTTGGTTTTCCAGCATCAAAGTATTAGCCATTGTATTATTTATTCTTTTAGGCGGCTCTGCCATGTTCGGCATCATCCCGATCAAAGGCGGAGAAGCCGCTCCGATGCTGTCCAACTTCATGGCGGAAGGCGGGCTTTTTCCAAATGGATTTATCCCGATTTTGATGACGATGCTGTCCGTCAATTTTGCCTTTTCGGGAACGGAACTAATCGGAATCGCAGCCGGTGAAAGCGTTGATCCTGACAAGACAATACCAAAAGCGATTAAAACAACGGTCTGGCGTCTCTCACTCTTCTTTGTCGGAACAATTTTTGTGCTGTCAGGGCTGATTCCGATTCAAGATGCAGGTGTCATCAAAAGCCCGTTTGTCGCTGTCTTTGACAGAGTCGGTGTACCATACGCAGCCGATATCATGAACTTTGTTATCCTGACAGCGATCCTGTCAGCGGCTAATTCCGGACTCTACGCTTCTTCCCGGATGCTGTGGTCTTTATCAAAAGAAAAAACGCTTCATCCGACATTTGCAAAGCTGACGTCAAAAGGAACCCCTTTTAACGCGCTGGTGTTCAGCATGATCGGCGGCATTCTGTCGTTGCTGTCCAGCGTATTTGCGCCAGACACTGTATACGTTGTGCTCGTGTCGATTTCCGGTTTTGCCGTCGTTGTCGTGTGGATGGGAATCGCTGCTTCTCAATTCATGTTCAGAAAACGTTATATCGAAGCGGGAAACAAGGTTACTGATTTGAAATACAGAACCCCTTTGTATCCGTTCGTGCCGATTGCCGCGTTCCTGTTATGCCTGGCTTCCGTTGTTGGCATTGCCTTTGATCCGAATCAAAGAATCGCACTGTATTGCGGCGTTCCATTTATGGCCATTTGCTATGCAATGTATTATGTGAAAAACCGCAAAAGCCTGCCGGCTGCTGATATGACTCATTCAAAATAAAAAGAACCTGCCTCCGGGCAGGTTCTTTTTCGATTTTCACACTTCCACTGTCCAGTTAAACGGGCCTTTCACCTTGCCAAGCTGAATATCTGTTATCGTTTCATACAGCTTTTTCGAGAGGTCCCCGATTTGCCCGTCTCCTACAATCACCGTTTTTCCATGAATGTTGAGTTCACCGACAGGCGTAACGACGGCTGCCGTGCCTGTGCCGAAGACCTCTGTCAATTCTCCGCGTGCAGAGGCCGCATACACCTCATCAATCGATATTCTCTCTTCACGAACCGGAATGCCCCAGCTTCGAATCAATTCAATCGCAGACGCACGTGTAACCCCGCTTAAAATGCTTCCGCTTAAAGCAGGTGTGACAGCTTCCCCGTTTATGACGAAAAAGATGTTCATGCTCCCTACTTCTTCCACATATTTCTTTTCGATGGCGTCCAGCCACAGTACCTGGTCATAGCCCAGTTCATTCGCTTTCCGCTGTGCCTGAAGACTGGCGGCATAGTTTCCAGCCGTTTTTGCAAACCCGACTCCTCCGTTGACCGCCCTCACATACTCATCTTCGACATAGATTCTAACCGGCTTCAGCTGATCGTCGCCATAATAGGAGCCGACAGGCGAAAGCACGATCATAAATGTATAGCTCCTGGATGCCTTCACACCGAGACTCGGTTCTGTGGCAATGACAAAAGGACGAATATACAGTGACGTTCCTTTTTTCTTTGGAACCCAATCTTTCTCCAGCTCAACTAATTGTGTCAATGCCTCAAGCACCAGCTCTTCGTCTAAAGGGGGCATGCTCATGCGCTCACACGATCTGTTCAGCCGTTTGATATTTTGATCCGGACGGAACAGGAGCACCCTGCCGTCGTCTGTTCTGTATGCTTTTAATCCTTCAAAAACAGCCTGGCCGTAATGAAAAACAGATGCAGACGGATCAAGCGTAAGCGGTGCGTACGGCGCAATTCTCGGATGATGCCATCCAATCCCCTCTTCGTAGTCCATCACAAACATATAATCTGTAAAATATTGACCAAATCCCAAGGATGACGGGTCGGGCTTTTCTTTATGAAATACAGTTTTTTCTCGTTCAATAAGCTTATTCAATCTAATCAGCACACCTTTCGCATAGTTGTTTAAATATTCAGTCTTTTTAAAGCTGCAAAAAGTATACAGCCTTTCCTTTAATAATACGCCGCTTCACACCTATAAATTTCAGAATATTCTTTAGGATCATCAGCTATTATACACCACATTCATTGTCAGATGAAGCTGAAATTAAAGAAAAACAGCCAGTTTTATTCTGGCTGTTTGATTTAGAGCGCTAAACAAAGGACGACAATGTGGCAAATCAGCAAAATATACACTGCGAATACAAATTGCCAATTGATCTTCCGCGCCCATGCAAACACCACCATCAAAACAGGCAGCATCACAGTCCCCGCCAGCTTGTTAACCGTCAGATCCGGACTGTTCGCAACATCATAATGAATCGGCATCTGCGTCGGCAGAAAAGGGTAAAATACAATTGAAAGGATGAATGCAGCAATCAATGCTCCCCACAGCACTTTTCCATTCGTCAATAAAAACATAGAACCACCATTCCCTTCTTAAAACACATTGCTTTATGAATGATATGACTGTTCTACGGTGAATTTCGTTCGGTCTCCCCGGGTAATAATTTGCGCATATTCCACCACTTCTTCATTTTTATCATAGGTAAGGGATTCTGATAAAAACGCAGGCGCTCCGACATTGGTTAATAAGTGGCCGCTGATCGTTTCATCCGTTAAAATCGGTTCGATCGATTCCGTGCCCCTGCTGATTTCAATATTGTATTTTGTCCTTAACAATTCAAACAGTGAGCCGGTGCATTCCTCCTGTGCCAGCCCCGGTGCCGCCTTCCAGGGAATATATGAGGTATGATACTGCAAAGGTTCCCCCTCGGCGTATCTGACTCTGACAAGCTTGTTGACAGGTTCATTCTCTTTCATTTTCAAAAGCTCGGCAATGGAGTGATCGGCAGGAATCACCACAAGCTCAAGCACTTTTGATTCAGAACGAAGGCCTCTCATTTGTTCTGCAAAGCTCGTAATCTTATGCGGAATCGGCGTTTGTATTTTTGCCGCCGATACAAATGTCCCTTTTCCTTGAATTCTTTTAATATATCCCTCAAGCTCCAGCTGCTGAAGGGCCAGTCTCACAGTTGTTCTGCTGACATCATATTGTTCGCAAAACTCACTCTCCGTCGGCAGCTGATCATTCGCCTGATATTTGCCTGATTTAATTAACTCAATGATTTTAAACTTGATAACAGAATATAAAGCTGTCATTTCATTCTCCCCATTCTGTATGCAATCCGTTCTTTTTCATTGAGACCATGATACCATTTGCCATCCCAATATGAAAGATTTGTATCCTTCTTTTATAACAAATTTTCTGAAATTAATATTGACAGTTTGATAAGGGCGGTGCTAAATTCGTAATGACAAGTATCATAAATTGGTCATAACAAATATGGTGCTTGTCTATCTCTTTGAGGGGGTGTCACATGAAGATTCTGATCGCCGAGCACTACGAAGAACTCTGTAAGTTAAGCGCTGCCATTATTAAAAAACAAATACAAGCTAAGAAAGATGCCGTTCTCGGCCTGGCAACAGGAAGCACACCGGTCGGCTTGTATAAGCAGTTGATTTCAGACTATCAGGCAGGCAAAATTGATTTTTCAAAGGTTACTACATTTAATTTGGATGAATACGCTGGTCTCTCTCCATCTCATCCGCAAAGTTATAACCACTTTATGCATGAGCATCTATTTCAGCATATCAATATGCAGCCTGATCATATTCATATCCCGCAAGGAGACAACCCGCAGCTTGAGGCGGAATGCAAAGTATACGAGGTTCTCATCCGCCAGGCGGGAGGCATTGATGTCCAAATTCTCGGCATCGGCGCCAATGGCCATATCGGTTTCAATGAACCGGGATCTGATTTTGAGGACCGGACACGTGTTGTGAAGCTCTCGGAAAGCACGATACAGGCAAATGCCAGATTCTTCGGCGGTGATCCGGTGCTGGTGCCGAGACTCGCGATTTCAATGGGCATTAAAACCATCATGGAATTCAGCAAACATATTGTGCTTTTAGCAAGCGGCGAGGAAAAAGCAGACGCTATTCAAAAGATGGCTGAAGGTCCTGTCACGACAGAAGTACCAGCCTCCATTCTTCAAAAACACAATCATGTAACCGTTATCGCCGATTATAAAGCAGCTCAAAAATTAAAGAGTGCACCATGCTCATAAAACAATAAAAGGAGACTGTCATGTTTAAAAAGGCATTTCAAATTCTGCAGCAGCTTGGCCGCGCGTTGATGACTCCGGTTGCCGTCCTGCCGGCAGCAGGTCTTTTGCTCCGTTTCGGAGACAAGGATTTACTGAACATCCCTATTATAAAGGATGCAGGCGGCGTTGTATTCGATAATCTCCCGCTGATTTTCGCCGTAGGGGTCGCGATCGGATTAGCCGGCGGAGAAGGTGTAGCCGGACTTGCCGCTGTCATCGGATACTTAATTTTAACCGTCACCCTCGACAATATGGGAAAATTACTCGGCCTTCAGCCTCCGTATGAAGGAGCCGAGCACCTGATTGATATGGGGGTTTTCGGAGGAATCATCATCGGGCTTCTCGCCGCCTATTTATATAAGCGATTTTCATCAATCGAGTTGCATCCGGTCCTTGGATTTTTCTCTGGAAAACGCTTTGTCCCGATTATTACTTCCGTCAGTTCATTGGTGATCGGCGTCATTTTCTCATTCGTTTGGCCGCTGATCCAAAACGGAATTAACGCAGCCAGCAGTTTAATTGCCGATTCAACAGTCGGCCTGTTCTTTTATGCAACGATCTATCGTTTGCTGATTCCTTTTGGCCTGCATCATATTTTTTATACGCCTTTCTATTTTATGATGGGAGAATACACAGACCCATCAACAGGCAACACCGTAACCGGAGACCTGACAAGGTTTTTCGCGGGAGACCCGACAGCCGGGCGCTTTATGATGGGGGATTTCCCTTACATGATTTTCTGTCTGCCGGCAGTTGCACTTGCCATTATCCATACCGCGCGTCCGGAAAAGAAAAAAATGATCTCCGGCGTGATGATTTCTGCGGCGCTCACATCTATGCTGACCGGAATTACAGAACCGGTTGAGTTTTCTTTCTTGTTCGTTGCGCCCGTGCTCTATTTGATTAACTCTATTCTTGCCGGCGTCATCTTTGTCGTTTGTGATTTATTCCATGTCCGCCACGGCTATACGTTCTCAGGCGGCGGAATTGACTACGTCTTGAACTACGGACTGTCTACAAACGGCTGGGTTGTCATTCCTGTCGGGATCGTGTTTGCTTTCATTTATTATTATTTGTTCCGATTTGCGATTCTGAAATGGAATTTGAAAACGCCCGGCCGTGAGACAGATGAAGACGGTCAGAATGAGGAGAAAGCTCCAGTTGCAAAAGACCAGCTTGCCTTTCACGTGCTGCAGGCCTTGGGCGGACAGCAAAATATCGCTAACCTGGATGCATGTATCACAAGGCTTCGTGTGACCGTCCATCAGCCAAGCCAAGTCAGCAAGGATGAATTAAAACGGCTTGGTGCAGTAGGTGTGCTGGAGGTCAACAACAACTTCCAGGCAATATTCGGAACTAAGTCCGATGCCTTAAAAGACGACATCAAAACAATCATGGCCGGAGGCGTCCCTGCCACCGCCGCCGCGCTGGACACGGTAACTGACAAACAGCAGAAGCCCGATTCCGGTGAGACCTTTATCTATCCGATTAAAGGAGAAACAGTCTCTTTAGGGGATGTGCCTGATCAAGTCTTTTCAGAAAAAATGATGGGCGAGGGATTTGCGATTATACCATCAGAAGGAAAAGTCGTTGCACCTGCGGACGGCGAGATCGTCTCGATTTTTCCGACAAAACACGCCATCGGCTTTATGAGCGCCGGCGGTACTGAAATCCTGATTCATGTCGGCGTTGATACCGTCAAACTGAATGGGGAAGGCTTTGAAGCACATGTCACAAGCGGACAAGCCGTCAAACAAGGCGAACTGCTTCTCACCTTTGATCTCAATTACATCAAGCAGCAGGCCGCTTCAGCCATAACACCGGTTATTTTCACAAATACCTCTGAAGAAGATCTAAAGCACATTCAAATGAAGTAAAAAAGTCCCCCCTGCTGCGGGGGACTTTTTCGCCAACATAATGAAAGCGCTATCAAAATAAAATAACTTGAAAAAAGGTGTTTGCATTTGAATCACGAATGATATGAATATGCCTACATTCTATCATTCTAAAGGGGGATTCATTTGAAAAAATTAATCGCGTTTCAAATTTTAATCGCTTTGGCTGTCGGCGCGGTGATCGGCCACTTTTTTCCTGATTTCGGGATGGCACTGAGGCCTGTCGGAGATGGATTTATCCGCCTGATTAAAATGATTGTTGTGCCGATTGTATTTTCTACCATTGTCATTGGAGCCGCAGGAAGCGGAAGCATGAAAAAAATGGGCAGCCTCGGCATCAAGACGATCATTTGGTTCGAAGTGATTACAACGTTGGTATTAGGGCTTGGACTTTTATTAGCGAATGTCTTAAAACCAGGTGTCGGGCTTGACCTCTCCCATTTGGCAAAAAAAGATATCCATGAACTTTCCGGCTACACAGACAAAGTTGTTGATTTCAAGCAAATGATCCTGGATATTATCCCTACAAACATTATTGATGTCATGGCCAGAAATGATTTGCTTGCCGTTATTTTCTTCGCCATTTTATTTGGTGTCGCCGCAGCTGGTATCGGCAAAGCTTCTGAACCAGTAATGAAGTTCTTTGAATCTACCGCTCAGATTATGTTCAAGCTCACGCAAATCGTCATGGTCACTGCTCCTATCGGCGTGTTAGCCCTGATGGCAGCTTCTGTAGGCCAATACGGCATTGAACTCCTCCTCCCTATGTTTAAGCTGGTTGGCACCGTATTCCTTGGCCTGTTCCTGATCCTCTTTGTCCTCTTTCCGCTTGTCGGTCTCATCTTTCAGATTAAGTATTTCGAAGTATTGAAAATGATATGGGATCTGTTTTTAATTGCATTTTCCACCACCAGCACTGAAACCATTCTCCCTCAGCTGATGGATAGAATGGAGAAATACGGCTGTCCCAAACGAGTGGTATCATTTGTCGTTCCCTCCGGCTTGTCATTGAACTGTGACGGCTCCAGCTTATATTTATCAGTTTCTTGTATCTTTCTCGCACAGGCCTTTCAAGTAGACATGACATTGTCCCAGCAGCTGCTCATGATGCTTGTGCTTGTGATGACCAGTAAAGGCATTGCAGCTGTACCCTCAGGATCGCTTGTAGTTCTTCTGGCGACTGCCAATGCTGTAGGACTGCCGGCTGAAGGCGTTGCCATTATCGCGGGTGTTGACCGCGTCATGGACATGGCGAGAACGGGCGTGAACGTACCGGGACATGCGATCGCCTGTATCGTGGTATCAAAATGGGAAAAGGCCTTCCGCCAAAAAGAATGGGTTTCCGCAAACAGCCAAACTGAAAGCATATAGAAAAAAAGAACACCTCAATACGAGGTGTTCTTTTTTTATTCAGCAGCAACGTGATCTTCTGTTTCAATCGCTGCCAGTCTTGCGTTTACTTCTTCTTCTGTCATATTATGCTCTTTCACATACAGGTTTCTTGGGTTCGTGCGGCATTCGTGGCTGCAGCTGCGCATATATTTATACTCATTTTCCGGTGTGCATATCATTTTTTTATTGCAAGATGGATTTGCGCAGTTCACATAACGCTCACACGGTTCTCCTGTAAAGTAGTCCTTACCGACAATCACATGCTCAACACGGTTGACAGGCACGCTGATTCTTTCATCAAATACGTAGCACTGGCCGTCCCAAAGCTTGCCTTGCACCTCTGGATCTTTTCCGTATGTCACGATTCCGCCGTCAAGCTGTGCTACATCTTCAAAGCCTTGCTTCACCAGCCATCCTGAGAACTTTTCACAGCGCACGCCGCCTGTACAGTACGTTAAAATCTTTTTGCCTTCAAGCATATCTTTGTGCTCTTCAATCCATTCAGGTAATTCACGGAAGGCTTCGATGTCAGGACGGACCGCACCTCTGAAATGGCCAAGGTCATACTCGTAATCGTTACGCGCGTCGATTACAATTGTGTTTGGATCCTGCATCTTCTCATAAAATTCTGCAGGCTTCAAATGCTGGCCTGTTGTTTCGTTCGGATCGACATCATCTTCAAGACGAAGCGTTACAAGCTCTTTTTTATGGCGGACGAAGATTTTTTTGAAGGCATGGCCTTCTGCTTCATCAATTTTAAATACCATGTCCGCAAAACGAGGATCAGCTTTCATCGTTTCCATATATTTTTCAGTCTGTTCAACCGTACCTGATACCGTACCGTTAATTCCTTCAGAAGAAACAAGGATACGGCCTAACAAACCAAGCTCCTTACAAAAAGCCAGATGCTGCTCTCTAAACGCCTCTGGATCTTCAATCGGAACATATTTATAGTAAAGTAATACTCTGTATTGTTTTTCCATGTTTTAAACACCCTGTTCAATTATAGTTAGTTGCTATGCACACTCTTACTATATCATACAGGAAAATGCCGCAAAGATGAACAGATCCGCCCAGACTGATAAAAATATCCAAGCTCTTACAAACCTAAGCAGCACAAGGGTTTCTCATGGCAAACAAGTATTTTCCATTCATTTACTAATCGATATAGTTATCTGAAAACTATCAAACAAAAGGTGCACTCCACCTGTTATAGCACAGGAGGACGCCGCTCACTTGATAATGACAGAGGGCGTGATATGCTCCAGCCAAATGACACCGTCATATTGTTCCTTAAGGATCATCTGCTCTTCTGTGAATCCCCAATTAGGTTCTCTAGTCATTACGAGATAGATATAGAAAAAGTTTCCTTTTCCTGCCAACAAAAAAAAAGCTTCTCTGTTGAAAGAAGCTTTAGCTGGATTCTCTCATCACCTGATGAAAGTAAAACCGATACGTATTTCGTAAAAATGTCTCAACTGGAAGCTGCACATCCGCTTGGTATTTGCTGATGATGAATGGAAACCGCTCGATTCCTTTTTCGCGCAAATTGTTCGCTTGTTCATCATCTATTGCCTTCTCTTGCAAAACCGCTTCAACGATCGGCCAGCACACTTCTCGCACTTGCCGCAGGACGGCTTCATCTCCGGTGTTCTGATAATCTGTAATCCAGCTGATGATTTGTTTCTCCATAAGTCTCACCTTTCTTCAAAAAAAGAGGCGCTGCGTTTGCAAGCTCCTCTTTTTACTCTTCATAACCTATCAGTTCTCCGACTTGAACTTCTTGGCCTTCTGCTAAATGGGCGGACGGCTGGAACGCGTCTTTTTCAAAAACCAAAATGACGGTTGAGCCAAATGAAAAGTATCCCAGCTCCTCGCCGATCTCCAATTCAGTACGGGTATTCGTCTGCACGATAGAATTAATATTCATCGCGCCGACAGGAATCATCAGGACATTTCGGCTGCCGCTATTCAGCTCGTACACAAACCGATAATTTTTCGACAGCACATCTTTCCCGTATTTTAAGCCTAGTTGATTTACCGGGTATGAGCGATTTCCGAGCTCGGCCAGCTTTTGATACCTGCAGCTGATCGGAGAATGGAAACGGTGATAATGCCTCGGGCTTAGATACAGCACGACGAAGTAACCGCCATTGTATTGATGGTCTGCGCTTTTACAGCCGGTCAGCTCAGCGAATGAGTAATCTTTTCCCTTCACCGTAAAGGTTTGATTCGGGTTGATGATTCCTACCGTCTGAACCACACCGTCAACAGGGCTGACCACCGCATGCGCCTCTTTTGACACAGGGCGCCGCTCCAGATTTATTTGTCGAATGAACAATTCGGACAGCGATCCGTAATCAGCAGCCGTACCGTCCACATCATCCCAATTCAGCCGAAAATGTTTTGAGAAAAGCGGAATGACCGGTTTGCTGATTTTCGACTCGCAAAATCCTTTAATCAGATAGGATGACAGACGATGATTCGTCAGCTCTATCAATGATCGATACAGAATCTTTACAGCCGTATTAAACATGAATAATCCCTATAACCCTTCCGATTGTAATAAAAACAAAGCACCATAAAAAGGCGCCGATTGCAGCAAACGCAACATACGTTTTCAGATCCATTTTGCCGATCCCCGAAAAGTAGCACGTCACATGTCTGACGCCGGGAATAAAATAACCTAAAATAAGAGAATATGGACCGTATTTCTTCATCCATTTTTCCACTTTCATCATTCTTTTTTCTTTTAAGCCGACCCACTTGCCGTACTTGTCGATAAACGGGCGTCCGGCTTTTCTGCCAATCATGTAGCTGATCAGCATACCTAACAAAGCCCCGACAAAACTAATCAATATCGAAAGCTCATAATTCAATACATCGGTATGCGTGAAATAGCCAACAACGGTCATCATCACTTCATCTGGAATCGGCAATCCTACAATTCCTAATACCAGCATCAAAAAAATAGCGAGATAACCGTAATCCGCTATGAGCTGCTGAACTAATTCCATCTCCCAGACTCCAGGTTTTCTGCCGCATGTTTTTTAAAATGAGGGAATTTTATTTTACTCACCATCAAATATGAGAGTCCGCAAGTGCCGATTGCCAGAAGGATCGGGTTATAGGTGAAGCTTAGAATAACGAGACACATGCCCGCAAACGGAATCGGCATACCGATAAACGTCGGGAGCTTGCTTTGTTCAATGTTAAATTTAGAGAGGCGAAGCATTCCGCAAATGCTGTACGTCAATGCGCATAAGATCCCGATAAATGGCAGGGTATACAACGCGACACTGTAAGCAAGCATAGAAGGAGCCACCCCAAACGTAACCAGATCGGCAAACGAATCCAGTTCTTTCCCCATATCAGAAACGGCATTCAGCTTACGAGCAGCCATCCCGTCAAAGAAATCAAGGAACATGCCTGTAAAAATAAAAAGCACTGCTGAATGAATGTTGTGATATAGCAAGGAATGAATCGCCAGCAATCCGCAAATGAAGTTTCCTATCGTAATCATACAGGGGATGTAATTCACAGTGTAACCAAACCTCCAATTGTAAAACCATCTATATTATTTGACGATAGTGATCGAATAGCGTTACAGGAAAAATTTTTCTCCAATAAGCATGATAACATAGAATGCTCCCAAAAAAAGCAGCATTCAAATTCTATTATTATACAACATTTGTTACCTTTTGAAAAATGAATGCCAATCTTTTCATGTTCCTTACTATTTTATCCCCCCGCATAAAAAGGACAAGACGCGTTGATTGACGTACTCTGGCTGCTCCAGAGATAACAGATGTCCGGCGTTCTTTACGATTTCAGCCTGAATTCCCGGCACCAATACCGAAGCCCGCTCAAAGGCCATTTGCTGATGGTACATGACCTCGTGCTCACCGAACATCAGCAGTACCGGGACTTGTATCGATTTCAATTCCTGGTCTGTGAACACGTACGGAAAGCCGTTTTCTGTCGGCTTCAGGCTCCTTTGCTCATCCTGCCATTCCACGCCCGCCACAATTTGTCTTTGCAGTAAAGGATGCAGATCATAACTGTTGCCTGTGATCCACTTGATATATGATTCAGCTCCTCTTGCCCCTGTAAGCTCTGCAGCGTATTTATAGACATCCGGATGAAATGAAATAAACGCTTCAGCGGGACTCATAACAACCGCCCGCTCTACTCTTTCAGGCGCGCGGAGTAAGAAATTCACGATATGGGAGCCGCCAAGCGAAAGGCCGGCCAGGTGTGCCGTCTCAAGTCCAAGAGAATCAAAGACATCTTTCATCCATTCTGCAAAATCAGCTCTCGTTTCCATGGCTGCTGATGGTATACTTTTATTTTTGTCTCCTATTATATCGACCGCATATGTACGAAATTGACTGCTCCACGCTGCGATATTCGGATACCACATCGCAGAGCTGAAAAGGCCTCCGTGAAGCAAAATGAGCGAAGGTGCGTCCTTTGGCCCACTTGCAATGATATGTGTTTTTCCAAAACGAGTAGAAACATAGAATGCTTCCGACTCAATCGGCCACAAAGAAAGGCTTTGATCATATGCCTGGTAAAAGCGCAGACCACTTTCAACCGCGGCAAACTGCATTGAATCTTGTATCATCTTCTTCTTTTTCCTCCGGGTTTGATTGATATAAAGGATAACGCCCCTTTTGTCTCGTAAGAAAAAATACCTATTTCTTATTATCTCACATAATAAATTTCCAGTATATAGTTTGGTTTCCTGCAATAAATAAAAAAGGCAGTTCCCTTAAAATCAAGGAAACTGCTATTCTTTGAAGACTAATGGAATGGCATGATCTTTTTTATCCTCTGTTAACGAGATGTGATGGGTTACTGATGTTTCACCCTTCGTCAACGCGACTGAGTAATCGCCTTTTCTGCCGGTATCCCATTTGATATCTCCGTTTTTGTCTGTTTTACCGAGTATCTCGCCAATCTCTGTACTCGGCTCCTCATCTGAAGAGGGCGCTTTGACAATCGTCACTTGAACCCCTTCGACCGGCAGCCCCTTAGCATCCTCCACATGAAGAGTGACAGGAATAGTCGTTTCTTTTTGAGAAGAATGCGTCTGCGAACTGCACCCGCATAAAAACAAAATAGACATGAATATGGCTAGTTTGCTGTATTTATTGATTTGCCCAATATTGAATATTGTTGAATACATCGTTCGTCACCCTTGTTCCCAAGTTATATGACGATCCTCCGTTCGTGTGAATGGCAATAGCTGTCTGCCCTGTATCACTGTAGTTTCGATAAACAGGCGAGCCGCTTTGGCAGCCGTACGTATCGGTTGTATAGGTCAGCTTATACGTTTCAGCGGAGCGAATCGGCTTTGTATCAGACCACATCGTGCCAAAGGTTTTGTCACACGGGAATCCTGTCACTGACGAGGAAAGGCCCACGGGACTGCTGCTGTTTGTAGTCCGGTAGCCGTACCAGCCAACTGTGTTTCCAGGAGAACCGTTTAATTTAATAGCTCCGTAATCATAATTAGTGTCTTTGCTTTCCGTCCATCCTTTGACGGAGTAAAACATCGTGCCTGAATAAGTACCGTACGGATATGACGAACCATTGCGGCCCGGCGCGGCGGTTATCGTCGAAGCCCATCCATGATCCTGGCTGTACACACAATGCCCAGCCGTGACGACTGTATTTGGATTGACTAAAAATCCGGTACATCCATAAGTGCTTGAAGTGTTGGGATACTTGATTGACAGTTGAACGGTTGCTCTATATGGAAAAGATGTCGTGCTGGAGATTCTGGTGCGTTCATCAGTTCCGATAATGCTCGAAGGCTGTAAGGTTTGAATGTTTTTTTCCAGTTCCGTTTGGCCGCCGTATAACGATTTACTTGTTTTTCCGGTTCCCTCATAAGGGGCGGAAACCTGATCTGCTTTTGACGTTTGGTTTTTCGTAGCATCAGCTTCTTGACCGGTATTCGATACAGAAGTTTGCGGGTTCTCTGCCGCTTTTGCCGGTACGCCAAAAGAAACCGCTGCTGCCAAAGCCAAACACAAAACCGTTAAGTAAGCGAACCATTGTTTTCTGAATCTTGGAACTAATTTCATTTTGTCATCTCCCTCCTTTAGTGTCAACCACCCGCATCGATGGAAGACTTTTACATTATAATCAGGTTTCTGATTCTTATGATAAAACTTTTATGGAGGAAGAAAAAAACAGGCCTTGTACCATGACAAGGCCTGTTCAAACTCTATTTTAAAATTAGCTGGTCCAACGCTTTCTTTGCATTCTCTCTTGCCGTTTCAACTGTATCAGCAGCAGAAAGCGCAACTGCCATACGACGTCCGGCTTTCGTTATCGGCTTTCCAAAGACGCGCACTTGAGTCTTTGGGACTGCCAGTGCGTTTTCCAATCCTTCAACAGTGTAATCCGCTAATTCTTCCGGCGCTTTGAGGGGCCTGCTGGCGCCAGGAGAAAGCTGTGTGATTTCTGTAATCGGAAAGCCGAGAATCGCCCGGACATGCAGCGCAAATTCTGACAAATTTTGCGTCACCAGCGTGACAAGACCCGTATCATGCGGACGAGGAGATACCTCACTGAAATATACCCTATCTTTCGCAAGGAACAACTCAACACCAAACAGACCGTATCCGCCAAGCTCATCCGTGATTGTTTTCGCAATATGCTTCGCTTCTTCTATTTGCTGCTCTGTCATATCATGCGGCTGCCATGATTCGATATAATCCCCGTCCTTTTGCACATGACCGATCGGCTCGCAAAATGCCGTACCGTTAACCGCACGTACGGTTAAGAGTGTGATTTCTGATTCGAATGGGATAAACTCCTCAACGATCACGCGGCCGTTTTTCACCCGTCCGCCTTCCATCGCCGTCTCCCAGCAGCTCTCTAAATCCGCTTCAGAGCGGCAGATGCTTTGGCCTTTTCCAGAAGAACTCATCAATGGTTTAACGACACAAGGAAAACCGATCTGTGCTGCCGCTTGTATAAATTCATCATATGTATTCGCAAATTCATAGCCAGCCGTCGCAAGTCCAAGCGTTTCCGCCGCAAGCCGTCTGATGCCTTCCCGATCCATCGTCAGCTTGGCCGCACGGGCATTCGGGATGACGTGAAATCCTTCCTCTTCAAGCTTCAGCAATTCATCCGTCGCGATCGCCTCCACCTCAGGCACAATCAAATCCGGCTTTTCTTTCTCAATAATGGTTCTGATCTGCTCTGGGTCCAGCATATCAACGACATAACTGTTATGCGCGACCTGCATCGCCGGAGCATGCTCGTAACTGTCAACTGCCACCGTCTGTACCCCAAGACGCTGGGCTTCAATCACTACCTCTTTACCTAATTCACCTGAACCTAACAATAAAACCTTCTTTGATTGATACATCTTTGCCCCTCCTATCTGTTCCAAACCATTATAACTGAAATATTTGAAAAATAAATTTTTATTAAAAAAGATAAAATAAGAATTCATCACGAGTTGC
>NZ_JAVAXX010000190.1:0-12917 GCF_042709275.1 Bacillus sp. LR_5
CCTTCTGTTTTTCGGGCTTTCGTTCAATTAAGATATGCGATCTCCCATACGATTGACACTTTTACTTCACTTGATTTTCAAACGTATTGACAAGATCCTCCATCTCGTGGGTTTTCCCTCTCGCCATTAAAGATTCAACAGCAGTTTCCACTTTTTGTCCGTTAAATAGAACTTGATGGAGTGCTTCTGTAATCGGCATTTTCACATCATATTTCTTCGAAAGCTGGTAAGCCGCTTTTGTTGTGCGGACACCTTCGACTACCATTCCCATCTCTTCAAGAACGTCTTCAAGCTTGTACCCTTTTCCGAGCAAATTGCCGGCACGCCAGTTTCTGGAATGAACACTTGTGCACGTCACAATCAGATCGCCTACTCCTGTCAATCCAGAAAACGTCAGGGGATTCCCGCCCATTTTCGTTCCGAGTCTCGCGATTTCAGCAAGTCCGCGTGTAATCAAAGCGGCTTTGGCATTGTCGCCATATCCTAAACCGTCTGTGATTCCTGCGGCAAGGGCAATAATATTTTTTAAAGCCCCGCCGATTTCAACGCCGATAATGTCAGGGTTTGTGTACACCCGGAAATTGTGATTAATAAATAAATCCTGCACCGCTTCTGCTGCCCTCATGCTCTTTGAAGATGAAGTAACGGTCGTTGGATGCCGCAGCCCCACTTCTTCCGCATGGCTCGGCCCCGAAAGGACAACAATATCTTTTCTGACATCGCTCGGGAGCTCGATTTCCATAATCTCAGAAATGCGCAGGAGTGAATCCGGCTCTATGCCCTTGCTGACATGAACAAAGACTGCCTTTTTCGTCATAAAAGGCACAGCCTGCCTCAGCACTTCCCGAATTGCTTTTGTCGGAACCGCAACGATAATGAAATCTGCGTCCGAAACAGCTTTCCCGATATTCGTTGTTGCCTCTATTGATTCTGGAAGCTTGACGTTCGGCAAATAATCCTTATTTTCATGCTGATCATTAATTTGATGAATCAGCTCTGCACGGTGCCCCCACATGGTTACATCGTGATGATTATCGGCTAACACTAAAGCCAATGCCGTCCCCCAGCTTCCCGCTCCGAGCATAGTGACTCTTTTCATATTTGCTTCACACCTTTTTATTTTCTAGCTCTTGCAAATATTTTGATTGGTGTCCCCTCAAAACCGAACGCATCTCTGATTCGGTTTTCTAAAAAGCGTTCGTACGAAAAATGCATCAATTCCGGATCGTTTACAAATACAACGAAGCTAGGTGGCTTCACCGACACTTGAGTCGCGTAATAAATCTTCAAGCGAGAACCGTTATGAGTCGGCGTCGGGTTCATTGCCACAGCATCCATGATGACATCATTTAAGACATTCGTTTGAACTCGAAGTGAATGGTTTTCGCTTGCTTTGATAATCGCAGGCATCAGCGTATGGATCCGTTTTGTCGTTAAGGCTGACATGAATAGGATTGGCGCATAATCAAGAAATTGAAAATGATCACGGATATTTTCTTCAAATTCTTTCATCGTGCTTTCATCTTTGTCAACAGCATCCCATTTGTTTACGACGATCACGACGGCCTTACCCGCTTCGTGTGCATAACCGGCGATACGCTTGTCCTGTTCAATAATGCCTTCTTCGCCATCCAGCACAACCGCAACGACTTCTGAGCGGTCAATTGCTTTCAGCGCGCGCAGCACACTGTACTTTTCAGTCGTTTCATAGACTTTCCCTTTTTTTCGCATACCGGCAGTATCGACAATGACAAACTCCTGCTGGTTGTACGTAAATGCCGTATCAACAGCATCTCTTGTCGTTCCTGCCACGTTGCTGACAATGACACGCTCTTCGCCGAGCATCGCATTCACAAGTGAGGATTTTCCGACATTCGGGCGTCCGATCAGGCAAAATTGAATAACTTCTTCATCATATTTCGTTTCAGGAATGTTTTTAAAATGCTCTGCAACGGCATCAAGTAAATCTCCTAATCCGAGTCCGTGTGTTCCCGAAATTGGATACGGCTCGCCAAAACCAAGCGAATAAAAATCATAAATATTCGCTCTCATTTCTGTGTTATCCAGTTTATTAACTGCCAAAACAACAGGCTTTTTCGTGCGGTACAAAATTTTTGCTACTTCTTCATCAGCAGCTGTTACGCCTTCACGGCCGTTCACCATAAAAATAATGACGTCCGCTTCATCCATGGCGATTTCAGCCTGCTGGCGAATTTGCGCTAAGAATGGCTCATCACCGATATCAATACCGCCAGTATCAATCAAATTAAAATCATAATTCAGCCATTCAGCCGAGCTGTATATCCGATCCCTTGTCACACCAGGGGTATCTTCTACTATTGAAATTCTTTCTCCCGCAATCCGATTAAAGATTGTGGATTTTCCTACATTTGGTCTCCCGACAATGGCTACGACAGGTTTACCCATAGTACCCTTCCTTTCGATCCAGCCGCTTTCATTTTTACATAAATTTTCAACCGGTTATTAAAATCATTTCATTCACTTTTATGAAAAGAAACCCTTCAGAGGAAGGGCTTAACTCATTTATTATATCAGTTTTTACTGGGATCACAACTATTCTTAGAAATGTTTCACGATCAAATACACGTCATCTCCAATTCTATGCGCTATTCCATCAAGGATCGCCTCAAGATTTTTAGCGAAAAGCTCCATCTCCTTTTGGTCATTGCAAAAAAAGACAGGCGCTCCCCCTGCAGCCCGGTTTCGGTTCGTCGTGATCACAGACAAAATCACTTTCGTGAGAGATTCGCTCATCCTATCACCTTATCCTGGTTCTTGATAAATTCTGTCGGCATTCTGATCGCGTTCTCCAAGGTTGGAACATTGCTGATGATCTGAACAGCCGTTTCGGGGTGGTTAATTTGCGGCAGAACAAAGACTGCTACTCTCCCGTCATTTAAATCACGTTTTGCAATGGGGGTCAGAGACGGCTCGCCTGAATCCCGATAAACCCCGAGCACATTGGAAACATCAAATAAAATCGCCTGACGCTGCCCTAAGTTGGCAATCGTCGCTGCTGAATTAAAGTTTTTTGGCGTTAAAATAAAGCCCATGCCATGCTTTAAAATCAGCTCTTGTTTCTCCGGAAGTCCGATATTCATCATATAAATATTATCAACAAACAGTCCCGGACCGTCAAAGTGAGGTTTTATGTACTCGATGTCGACAATATCCTTCAACACACTGCCCGACATAAATTTCATTGCCAGCAAAAAACAAACAACAGCCGCTAAGACTGCAGCCCATATGGATAAAAACACATACGCAGAGGTTGTTAAAAGCGCTGTAAAGATTACGATATAATTTCTGCTTTCAAACGCAATGGCAATTCCCTCAATATATGTGCTTCCCCTTGAGACAAGTTCATATGAATCCATTTGCGTCAGCGTGTTCCGCTCCATGTTTCGGACATCTCTAAATTGTGTCGCTGCCAACGTTAAAAATGTGATGGCCGTAAATTCCTCCTGCAAAAGTGCCGGCATAATAATTGCCCCTAAACCAGCCGCTATCAGCCCTAGTGCAATGTGAATCACTTTCCCATGAACATAGGTCGGATACTGGCGGTAATCCGTTTTGAGCATATAAAGCCTTGTCGCGACGCCGGCAATGACCCCAGCAATAATCGGATAGATGTAATCACTCATGACATTTTGGTAGCTCCTTTGTTTGATCTTTTGCTTTTTTGACCAATCTGGCTTGCGAGCTGTTCGTATTTGGATATGCCAAACAGCAATATCATGCCTGCAGAACAAGCATTCAGCCATTGAAAGCCGCCGACAGCCAAAGTCCCGGCCAACTTTTGAATCATAAATGAATACACCAGTTCGCCTTGGCACATCCCTAAGACAAATAAGGCAAGCTGCTTCTCGAAATTCCTTTCAACCGAAGCTGTCAAAAGCACTATTAATATAACAGCCGCCCACTCAGGTTTTATGATGAACCAAACCGGATCATATAATGCAAAAAGATAAACAAACGCATACCCGCCAACAAGCGTCAGAAAGACCATGAGATAACGAAAACGATACATTCCCAAATACCCGGCATAGACACACCCGCAGACGAAAAACATCATATAAGCAGCATTTAGGGTAAAATATAAAGTGATGTCATGTATGCTTAAAATAATATTAGTCAAAATAAAGACAGAGACGGCAAATCGTCTTTTCGTCTTTTCAAAAATAAAGGTTGTCAGGACCCACAAAAACCACATTGACCAATAGTAATAAAATTGTTCCATTTTGCTTCCTCCATACTCCCAGTATGGAGCCCAAGCGCATTTTTTAAACAATCCATCTCACATAAAGGAGCATGATCATGGGAAAAGACAGACAGGAGAAAAAACTCAAAGCTTCGGGCAGAGTCGAATCAGACCGCGACCAGTCCATTCACTATGACGGAGCGACAAGCCTTGAACAAAACGGAAGATTTAAAAAGAGAAAATCATAATACAAAAAGCCCAAAACTCATTAGGTTTTGGGCTTTTATCATTTATCTCATACCATAGCTGGACGTATCGATCCCTCTCTCTGTGAGCCAGTGATGAGTTTCACCTTTGATTACAAGAGGCGCCTTTTGCAAATCAGCAATCGTTCTGGCGCCCAGCACGGTCATAATCATTTTTAATTCCTCAAGGATCAGCTGAATCTCCTCAAGCAGTCCTTCCTCTCCGCTATCAGTCAACGCCTTTAAAAAGTGTCCTGCCATTCCGGTGCAAGAGGCCCCTAGCGCAATTGCCTTTGCCACATCAAGCGCACCCTGCAGGCCGCCGGAGGCAATCAGTGTGCTTGCAGGAAACGCAGAGCGGATTTCCGCCAAACTTGCAGCTGTCGAAATGCCCCATGAGTTAAAAAAAGTGATTTGCCGCTGCCTTCGGAGATTTTCGATTTTCGAAAAATTTGTACCCCCGTAGCCGCTAATATCAACAGCTGCAGCACCAGCTTCATACAGCTTCCCTGCTGACTCTTTGCTCATACCAAAGCCGACTTCTTTCACAATGACTGGTACACTGACCTGACTGCAAATTTGCTCAATGCGGTCCAGAGCGCCGCTAAAGCTTCTGTCCCCTTCTGGCATCACAATTTCCTGAATCACATTCAAGTGAATTTGCAGGGCATTTGCTTCAATCATATCAACTGCTTCCTTCGCCTGATCAGCTGTCGCCTCGCTTCCCAGGTTGGCAAAAATCAGTCCGTTTGGGTTTTCCTTTCGAACGATTTCATACGAAACACGCTCTGAGGGATCTTTTAATGCTGACATTTGTGATCCGACAGCAAGAGGTATTCCAGCTTGACGAGCCGCTCGTGCAAGCGATTTATTAATTTCATATGTAAGTTGTCCGCCGCCGCCAGTCATTGCATTGATAAAAATCGGCGAACTGCTTGAAAGTTCGCCGATTTTTGTGGAAATATCTACTTGTTCTAATGCAAGATCGGGCAGACTGACATGAACAAACGTAATATCATCAAGACCTGTTTCCCGCTTTTGACCGGTGGACAGGGCATGATTGATGTGTTGTCTTTTCCGTTCTGCTCGAGTCACGTTTATCACCAATTATTTTAGTTTATTCAGCTTATCTCCGATCAAGTCTCCAAGCTGGAAGCCAGTGCTTGTTTCTTCCTTCGCCTGATATTGACGGTAATCCTCTTGATCGGCTTTAGGTGCTTCTTCAAGTTCACGCATGCTTAATGAAATGCGCTCCTCATTTTCATTCACATCAAGAACCTTCACTTTTACAGTCTGTCCTTCTTCAAGGACTTCATGCGGCGTGCCGATGTGTTTATTGGAAATTTGAGAAATATGAACGAGACCTTCAACACCTGGAAGGATTTCAACAAAGGCACCGAAGCTGACAAGACGCTGTACAGTTCCTTCAAGCACATCGCCAGGCTTCACTTTCTCGCCGATTTGGCTCCACGGTCCAGGCAATGTATCTTTGATGGATAAAGAAATACGTTCATTATCACGGTCTACAGATAATACTTTCACTTTTACTTCTTGTCCCTCTTCAACAACATCAGACGGCTTCTCTACATGGGAGTG
This sequence comes from Bacillus sp. LR_5, assembly GCF_042709275.1. NCBI lineage: Bacteria > Bacillati > Bacillota > Bacilli > Caryophanales > Bacillaceae > Bacillus > Bacillus sp. LR_5. Next base: position 6,064 of record NZ_JAVAXX010000190.1, read on the forward strand.
GGAAAGCTGTGAAATGTGTACAAGTCCGTCGATACCGCCGATATCAACAAATGCGCCAAAATCAGTCAGGCGCTGCACTTTGCCATCAAGTACACTTCCAACTTCAAGAGACTGAAGAAGTTCTTGTTTTTTATTCGCTTGTTCACTTTCAACAACTGCACGGTGTGAAAGGATGACGCGGTTTTTGTCACGGTCAAGCTCTACAACGAGCAGAGACAGTGTTTTCCCTTTATAGTCAGTGAAATCTTCAACGAAATGCGCTTCAACAAGTGATGCCGGAATAAAACCGCGAACGCCGATATCAACGACAAGACCGCCTTTCACGACATCTTTCACTTCAGCTTCAAACACTTCTTTTGTTTCAAATTTTTTCTCAAGGTCTTCCCAAGCGCGGTCTGCATCAACAGCACGTTTAGATAAAATCAAAGCATCGTCTTCCACTTTTGTTACTTTCAGGTCAAGCTCGTCGTCTACTTTAACAACATCCGATGCTTTCTCTACATGAAGACTTGATAATTCACTGATTGGAATAATGCCGGACTGTTTGACATTGATAATTTCAACATCCACATGTTTGTCCTCTACCTTTGTCACAATCCCTTTAACTACATCTCCAACCTCTGGCACTTGAACATCAATTTGATTCATTTCCTCTGTCATTTGAATAACCTCCTTGGTCCAAACCTACACAGCTTAATTAAAACGGTTTGAAAGCTGAACATATAAACATGCCCGCTTTTTAGCCGAATATGTATTAAAGAATCATCCAAAAAAGTTTTTTGAATGATCAATAAAAAGTTTTATTAGTATTAACTTCTAATAAAAGGACAGGTTTGTCAAGCAATAACATTCTTTCTTTGTTGAAAAATTCAAAAAAAGTGGCATTTGCCATAATCAGCGGGACTTTTGTTCCACCGCCTCGAGGATTTTATCAGCTACCTCTTGAATAGAAAGGGAGGTCGTGTCGATTTCAAGAGCGTCCTCTGCTTTGCGCAGCGGAGATACTTCACGCTCTGAATCAAGCTTATCTCTTCTTGCAATTTCCTCGATCAATGTTTCATAGTTGACATCGTAGCCTTTTTTCACATTCTCTTCATAACGGCGTTTCGCTCTCTCTTCAACAGATGCCAAAAGAAAAATTTTCACTTCTGCATTCGGCAGCACGTGAGTCCCGATATCACGTCCATCCATAACGACGCCGCCTTTTTCCCCAAGCTGCTGCTGGCGTTTCACCATTTCTTCTCTAACGCTTCTGTGCTTGGCCGCAATTGAAACTTGGTTGCTGACTTCGTCTGTTCTGATCGCCTCAGTTACATCGGTGCCGTTAACGAGCACTTTTTGTCCTTCTTTTGCTGTAATCAGTTCAATGTCTGTCCGCTTTAGCAGCTCAGCCAATTTTTCTTCATTTGTCAGATCAACGTTTTCTTGTAAAGCCGCGTACGTTATCGCCCGATACATCGCTCCTGTATCAATATATATGTACGATTTTTTCTCAGCCACAATTTTGGCAACGGTGCTTTTCCCCGCAGCTGCCGGGCCGTCAATTGCAATCGATAATTTCTTGTCCATAATTCCTCTCCTTGCTCTTTTCTCCTCTATGGATTGTATCACGAACTTTATGAAAAAGGGTGAAAAATTGATGAATAATTAATGTTTGAAGGTTTCAATCCTATTGTTCTCCTCCATTTTATCTACCCCTTCATATTGAATCACTTTTGATACATAAGGTTCAATATGCTGATAGTGAAAAAGAATCTGGACACCAAGTAAAATGATGGCCTGAATGAACAATAATTTAATCAGCAGCCGTTCAAATGTTTTCATCGGAGCACCTCCATCACAAATAGTATGGAAGTGTTTGCCGATGTTTATTCCATCCTTGCCTTTCTTCTCTTATTTAACTGGCGCCGGATGCAATATTGAAGCAGGAACTGCTGGTCACTTGCTGCGATTCCTGTATACTCAAGGGTCATTTTACGTTTCCCTGATTTCAGGTCCTCAAAAATTCGTCTGACAACAGCTTCTGTTTCTATTTGACGTGTGTTCTCCTCTTCAGAAAGACTGATAATAAGTCGCAATGATTCCCCGGATTGAAGAGAACGGCCTTCAGCTAAAATTACGGCGATGCCGCCTGCGCTGATGTTATAGGAAAGTGTGCAGAACTCTTCTTTATTTGTCGGCTGAATTAGCACATCCAATACCGCATCAGTTCTTACATACTGGCGGCGCTGGATTCGTTTCATTTTTTCACTGGGAGGCATTTCAAGACAGATCATTTGAAGTTTTTCCTTCACTTTACCTTTTATACGGCTTGTAAAACGGTAAGGAACTTCATCTTTGCCCACAAACTCTACCGTTACTTCCATATCGTTATGTAAAATCACAGTTCGCCCTGTAACTACATCAACCGGATATGCTATCAAAAGCTCATTGTTTTCGATGCTGACTGCCTTGCTCTTTGCTTTTTTTAATTCATTTTCTTCTATATATTCTAAAAGTACATTTTCTCCAATCCCTATCATTGACTTCACTCTTTCGTATTCAATATACTCGCTTTTTTATTAAAGCACGTAATGAAAAAAAGGAAAAGACATTTAGTCCTTTCCTCCTGTTTTTATAGGTCTTTATATATAGGTTCTGCATTTTTTAGTTTTTCAACCTTTTCTTCTGATCCGTCCTTGGCATTTATATACATTCTAAATGTGTCATTTTCAATTGTTCCGAGCATTTCATAGCATAATACTTCTTGGCCGAGTTCATTTGTAATCAAAGCAAGCCTTGTTTCTCTCACTTGTACATTTTTATTTAATTTAGATTTTGCTTCTGCTTCAGTAATAACCGGCTTTGGTATATCTCTTTTTCTATGGGCTGTTAGGAAGTCTCTTGCTGAAAACCCGACAACTTCACCGTCATCCAAGGCCACTTTCATACGAATCGCTTCCGGGTACATCCGGACTTTATTTTCAACAGGAACATATGAAAATACGCCGATTTTATCATATTGGGCACTTTCATCAATTTCCAAATCTTCTGTCTCATAACCGTTTTTCTTTAAAAAAGCGAGTGCACGGTTCGATCCGTCATTCAAACTGATTTTCTGATCTTTCACTTCTCTGTTTTGAATTAAATATACCGGATGCCCGCCCTTTTTCGTAATATCCATATAAATCGCTGCTTTATGGTCTGGGTCTTTCATGCTGATGCTATAAACGTCGCGATTTGTTTTTTTCCCGCTCTTTACTACTTTAATGGAATAATTATTATCCGGGGCAAAGCGCTCAGCAATTTGTTTTGCTTCCTGTTCGGAAATTTCTTTTCCCTTCAGATGGTCGAAGCCTTTCTCTTCTTTTTTTGTGCTGGTGAAACTCGGGCCAAGATCTGTTCCCGTGGAGAATGCACCAACATTCTTTTCAACAGTTTTAAAGCTGTTGATAATCGTATTATCACTTTGTTTTTCATCAGAAGCCAGCGCCATCTCCACGTCCATCCAGCGAAGGTTTTTGCTCATGACAAGGTGCTGAACATGACGCAGTTCATTTTGTATATCTTCGGACTGCTGATATAGTTTATTTAGTGATGTATACTCGTTTTTATCAAGCGGCTTTTGATCTAAATCTCTGACTGACGTTTTATAACTGAAATCCCCGATCTTTGATAATAGCTCTTCTGTTTTGTTAAAAGGCATTAATGTAAGCGGCAGCTGGCTGACGCTGTTATGAGCTTCAGATGTAATCCTCCACACATCTATCAATGCAGGTGACAGTGATTTTTGGCTGTTCATGGCAAGTGTTGTTCCGATTTTATCATGAAGCTGATCCATCTGATAGGTAAGTTCATGAAACGCCCGCTGATAGTTATTTTCAGCATGAAGAAGAACTGCGTCTTTTTCCTGGTGCTCTTTGTATCCCCAGTAGCCTGTACCGACTATTGCAATACCAAGCACGGCGATTAAAATTCCTCTGATCATTTATCACACCTCTTTTTATGCTTTCTCATGTCCTGCTACTCACAGAAAATGTGTTTACCGATTCTTTTAATCTGCGGACGTCCCCAAATCCAAGCACTTGTAGCCGTATCCGGGTTAAAGTAGTACAGCGCTTCCTCTGATGGGTCCCATCCATTGATGGCATCCAGCACTGCTTCTCTGGCCGTTTCATTCGGCTGCATGTAAATTTGACCGTCGGCTACTGCTGTGAAGGCTAGCGGCTCAAAAATAACCCCCGCTACAGAATTCGGAAATAACGGGCTGTTCAATCGGTTCAAAATGACTGCTGCAATGGCAACCTGTCCCTCGTACGGCTCGCCCCGGGCTTCACCATAAACTGCCTGAGAAAGGAGCCTGATATCATTGTTGGAAAATCCGCCAGGCATGTTAGCTGCGACCGCATCCTGTTTTCTTGCTTTTGCAGGTGTATTGTTTTGCTGTTTATTCGCTTTAGGCTGCTGCGTTGTTTTTTCCGCAGGCTGTTTCTGCCGCGCTTCTGCTTGTTGTCTTGCCTTTTGTGTTGCAGCTTTTGATGGTTTCGTCTGGTATTTCAGCGGAATTTTTCCGTAATGCGTAAAGGTATTCCCTTTATTAAGCTGTTCCATGACATATTCACGATAGTATTTAGATTTAGATATTAAGGTTTGCTTTGTTTTAGCCCCGACAAGGCCGTCAACCTCTTTTAACCCGAATTGATCCTGAAAGTTTCGAACTGCCCAGTACGTTCCCCATCCATAAACCCCGTCAATTTTTCCGTTGTAGTATCCGTTGTACTGAAGGCGCGCCTGGAGTTCGACCACATCATCCCCTGTTGCCCCTCTTTGAATGACCTGATTCGAAAAGGCAGAGATGGTTTCAGTATTGATAAACGTCGTGATTGTAAAGGAAAAAAGGATGAGACATGCCATAATCGATCCTTTGGACTTCATCTTTTCAAGCCTCCTACAGCAAATTTTTAAGTGTAATCGTATTTTCTGTAACGAGGTTATTTTTATACACTCTTTCCTTGTTATCCCTCAGAACATAAAATCTGTTTTGATAAATCAACACACAAAAAAGCCGCACGGTTGCTGTGCGGCTTCTATACTTGCATCATATTGACGGAACGGGCTTTTTTCGCTTTTCGCAAACCAAACCACCATAAAAATAACATAAATGGAAACATATAGTAAATCCAATTACTGAGTGCTGTCAGGATAAAGTCATACGATCCATGCAAAAGTGACGGGAGAGCTAAAGAAAGAATAAGCCACTTCACACGCGCCTTATCAGTGGAAAAACGGGCTTTCCCAAGGTAAAATCCCATAATAACGCCTATTAATGCATGGCATGAAACAGGCAGGAGCGCCCTGACAAACGCATGCTCCACACCGTGGCCAATTAAATAAAGAATATTTTCGAGGGTTGCAAAACCGAGCGACACACTTGCCCCGTATACAATCCCGTCATAATGCTCATCAAAGTGGGCGTGAGGGTAAACACTGACCATCAGAATAAACCATTTTAATGATTCCTCCAAAAACCCTGAAGATAAAAAAGAAACGAAAAAGCTTCCGCCTCCCACATTCTCTTTTTCAAGCACGTACTGGATAAACATAGTGGGAAATACAAGAACAACCCCTAGAAAAAACGACCGAAGCACCATATGTACAGGTTCATTATCATACTGATCTTTTAAATAAAAATAACTTAACAGCGCGATGCCGGGAGCAATTCCTGCAGAGATGATTGCAAACATCAGGCAACCTCTTTCCTTTATATTCCTAAGTCTATCCTACCATGTTGTTTATGATTTTACATCTGTCTGAACCTAAAAAAACAAAAAGAGCATACGAATTCATCATATGCTCCCCTTCTTTAATAATTTTCTCTTTTTGCGATTTCCGCTGCGATATGTCCTCCGTGAAATCTGCCGTTTTCAATAAATATTTCATTTGCATTGTTACCTGCAGCAATGACCCCGGCAATAAAAATACCCTTAACGTTCGTTTCCATCGTTTCTTCATTGAAAAAGGGGCGTCCTGTTTCTTTATCAATTTCAACACCCATTTTTTCAAGAAATTGATGGTCGGGATGATAGCCTGTCATGGCAAATACAAAATCATTTTTAATGGTAATAAGTTCCTTTTTATCTGTGCAGAATACCACTTCATCCTCGGTGATTTTTTCGACACTAGCGCCAAATTCCATACGGATTGTACCGTTTCTGACGAGCGCTTCAAATTCAGGCAGAATCCATGGCTTAATGCTTGGCGAATACTCCTTGCCCCTGTATAAAACTGTGACACGCGCTCCAGATTTCACGAGTTCAAGGGCGGCGTCTACGCTTGAATTTTTCCCGCCGATGACGACAACATCTTTATCAAAGTATGGGTGGCCTTCTTTAAAATAATGAAATACTTTTGGCAAATCCTCACCGGGTACGTTCATATAGTTTGGATGATCATAGTAGCCTGTTGCAATAATACAATATGGCGTCGTGTAGGTCCCTTTTGACGTCTCTATAACGAATGTATCGTTTTCCGCTTTCGTCACTTTATGCACCATCTCAAACGCATTTACACGGATGTTTTTCCTTTTGACGACTTCCCGGTAATACGACAAAGCCTGAATTCTGACAGGCTTTCTGTTTTCCGTAATAAATGCCACGTCTCCGATTTCAAGCTTTTCACTTGAGCTGAAAAAGGTTTGATGCGTCGGATAATTGTAAATACTGTTAACGACATTTCCTTTTTCGATGACGAGGGCATCAATGCCAATTTGTTTTAGGTGAATGGCAGCAGACAGTCCGCAAGGTCCTCCGCCTATAATTATTGCTTTTTCTTGAATCATTTCCGTCAACTCCTGCGATTGGCATTTCACTACATAT
>NZ_JAVAXX010000191.1:0-12721 GCF_042709275.1 Bacillus sp. LR_5
ATCTGTCACCTCAGTTTATCAAGTTACGTTCGGCAAAGCTCGGTACGTTTACATCCATTGATTGACTATCCCTCATGCAGGCTTTCCTGAAAACAAAGGGTGAGGCGCGTGTCTCTTTCCCGCGCTTTTTATTTCGCATATGGATTAGCTTTTCGAGCAGGTCGTGACTGAGATAGCCGAATGCCAAGCGCGCCTTCATTCGATAAAGCGGCAGCCGGGTCGGGTGTGACAAGCCCTCCGGCTATCGGCGTTTGTTCAGCGATCATGCTTTTGTCAAAAAAACAGCCTATTATCCCATCATTTTGATATAGCATGTCCGGGTGCGAGGGCCGTCAAATTCGCAGAAATAAATGCCCTGCCAAGTTCCAAGAATGAGCCGGCCGTTTTCCACAATGACATGCTGTGAAGCTCCGACTGTACTCGACTTCATGTGTGCAGCTGTATTGCCCTCCATATGGCGGTCCAGCTCATGTTCCCACGGATATACCTCATCAAACCTTCTGAGCATATCTTTTTTGACGTCCGGATCGGCATTTTCATTAATTGTAATGCCCGCAGTCGTATGCGGACAGTAAATCAGCGCTGCGCCGCTCGTTATACCTGTTTCTTGAAGAAACGCTTCCACCTCCCGGGTAATATCAATCATTTCATCTCGTTTGGTTGTTTTGATTTGCAGTGTTTTCAGCATTTGTTTCTCCTTTCGTTTGTCCGCTCTCATCGCTTAATTCGTTCTGTGTTCTTTTTTTTCCTGTTAAACCGCTCTCATAAACCCGATATAACAAAAAAAACTCCAGTCTAAGGCTGGAGTTTAGCACCATAGATATATTCTTGCTTCATACGGCTTTAAGAGTGCTGATGTCATATGCTTGTGCGGCTCTGTTTCAATATTTGACAAGACGAGTGCATCTGATGCCAATGGCAATCCAGAGTGCCTGAACAACGCCGGTGTTCCTGTCAGATTGGCCGCAATCAGTGCAGTATGGCTCTCGTTTTTCCGAAGATATGCAAAGATTTGCTGATCTTCCGGTAAAATGAGCTCGTATGTCCCGTTAATAAAAACATCATATGTTTGGCGCAGCTTGATCAAGCTTTTGTAAAAATGGTAAACGGATGTTTTATCGTTTTTTTGCGCCTCGGCATTCAGCCATTTGTAATTCTCATTGATTCCGATCCACGGTTTGGCCTCAGAAAATCCGGCGTATGGACCAGCATTCCATTGCATCGGCGTTCGCGAATTGTCTCTTCCCTTTTTCCAGACAATCTTCATCACATCCTCGTGTGATGTGCCTTTCGCTGTTTTTGTTTCATACAGGCGTTTCATTGCGACATCATCATAGTCCTCAATAGAGGGAAAAGCCACGTTCGTCATCCCGAGTTCCTGTCCCTGATAAATAAACGGTGTGCCTTTCATGAGAAAATAAACAGCGGAAAGCGCTTTTGCACTTTCTTTCAGGTACACTCCGTCGTCTCCCCACACAGAAACTGAACGGGGCTGGTCGTGATTCTCCATAAACAAAGCATTCCAGCCGATCCCTTCCAGACTGTCCTGCCAGTCAGTTAAAATTCGTTTAAATGCAACGATATCAATACTTTCATTGATCTCTACATCCCACAGGCCGAGATGCTCAAATTGAAAAATCATGCTGAATATGCCGTTTTTTTCTCCAGCCCAATCAGCTGCTTCTTTTGCAGCGACGCCGTTTGCTTCACCAACTGTCATAATCGGATAGCGGGAAAATGTGTTTTCCTTCAGCTCTGTTAACAAATCCATAATGCCGTCAGCATTCATATGATAAGGAAAGGAAGGGACATAGTCCAATCCCTTTGGATTCGGCATGTCGGGAAGCCCTTCTTTTTTCTTAATATGCGTAATGGCATCCACCCGAAATCCGTCAATTCCTTTATCAAGCCACCAATTTATCATGTCATAAACGGCATTCCTCACCTGTTCATTTTCCCAATTCAAATCAGGCTGTTTTTTATCAAAAAGGTGCAGATAATACTGGCTTGTCTTTTGATCATACTCCCAAGCCGGCCCGCCGAAAATGCTTTCCCAATTGTTGGGCGCTTTTCCGTTTTTGCCGTCTTTCCAAATATACCAGTCGCGCTTTTCCGAGTGTATGGATGAACGGGATTCTATGAACCATGGATGTTCGTCGCTTGTGTGGTTCACAACGAGATCCATAATCAGCTTCATCCCCAGATCATGAATGTCACCAAGCAGTTCATCAAAATCTTCCATGGTGCCAAACTCGCTTAATATGTTTTGATAATCCCGGATATCATAGCCATTATCAGCATTCGGTGAGTCATACAGCGGGCAAATCCATATGACGTCAGCGCCCAGCTCATTTATGTAAGAAAGCTTGGATCTGATTCCTTGAATATCCCCAATTCCGTCTCCATTTGAATCTTTAAAACTGCGGGGGTAAATTTGGTAAACAACGGCTTCCTTCCACCAAGCCTTTTTCATACAGCCACTCCTTCCCAGTGTACCGGTCTTATATATCCTATGTAGAAAAAAGGCTTCACAGCATTGCTTTTTAAGAAATGACTTGATGACACAAAAAACAGCCGTTCGTTCCCCGGCTGTTTTTTATTAAAAATCAGTTTTTTTAATTTCTACAAAACGGATGTGATGATCTTCGGCGTCGAGGATTTTAAATTCACAGCCCTCCGCGTGTATCACATCTCCTGCTTTCAGCTCCATTTTTTGCGTTAGAAGCCAGCCTGCAATCGTATCAATTTCTTCATTTTCAATCGCAATGTCGAGAAGGTCATTCACTTCGTCTATTAGCGCTTTTCCATCCATCACATAATGGTGCTCGCCCTTTTTCAGGATGTGCGGTGTTTCATCCTGATCATACTCATCGCGGATTTCCCCGACGATTTCCTCTATAATATCCTCTACAGTGACAAGCCCTGCCGTTCCCCCGTATTCATCTACGAGAATCGCCATGTGAATCCGCTCCTTCTGCATGCGGATTAAAAGCTGTTGAACAGGAATACTTTCAATGACCCTGATAACGGGCCTCATGATTTGCTCCAGCTTTATCGGCTGGCCGAGAAAATAAGCTTTAAACATATCTTTGCTGTTGATGATCCCTAAAATATGATCCTTGTCATCTTTGATGACAGGGTAGCGTGTATACCGTTCATTAATGATGTGATGAATTGCCTCTTCAAGCGACTGCTCCAGAGAGATAACCGCAATTTCTGTCCGCGGAATCATAATCTCTCTCGCTACCCGGTTGTCAAATTCAAAAATCTTATTTACATAGCGGAATTCAGACTGATTGATTTCTCCCTTTTCATAGCTTTCAGAAAGGATCAGCCTTAGTTCCTCTTCGCTGATGACAACCTCATGCTCCTTTACTGAATGAAAGCCAAACAATTTCACAAGAAAGCTTGCAGAGCCGTTTAATGCTTTAATAAACGGGTACGTGATTTTATAAAACCAGATCAGCGGCTTTGCAATCCATAAGCTTACAGCTTCAGCTTTTTGAATAGAAACCGTTTTCGGGGCAAGCTCCCCCATCACCACATGCAAAAAAGTGACGATGATAAATGCAACTACAAATGTGACAATGTGGTTAAACGGTTCCGGCATGCCTGTCATTGTAAATAAGGGATGAAGAAAACGTTCAAATGTAGGTTCACCAAGCCATCCAAGGCCGAGGGCAGTAATCGTAATCCCGAGCTGGCAGGCTGATAAATACTCGTCAAGATTGGAGATGATTTTATGTGCGGCTAGCGCTCGGCTGTCACCGCTTTCGATGAGCTGATTGATTTTTGAACCTCTGATTTTGACGATCGCAAATTCCGCTGCAACGAAAACAGCCGTAATGCCAATCAAAACAAAAATGGCGATCAATTGTAAAATAAGCAAAAAAAGCCCTTACCATAAATGGTAAGGGGCCACCTCCTTAACGTTAATTCTCATCACGACCGTTTAAGAAAATCATCACAAAACGAAGTAGTTCAAACAGGGAAACCAGGGCGGCGGCCACATACGTTAAGGCAGCAGCGCTCAGCACTTTATTTACCCCATTTTCTTCATTGTTTCGGATGAATCCTTCTGACACAATAATCTGCTTGGCGCGTGAACTTGCATTGAATTCGACAGGCAATGTAATCAGCTGGAAAAAGACTGCCGCTGAAAACAGTATGATGCCAAGCCCGATCAAATTCAGGCTGCCGAGAAGCATGCCTCCTAAGAAAAGCAAAGGAGCTACACCGGATGCAAAATTCACGACTGGGAAGATTTTATGTCTCAGCACAAGCGCACCATATGACTCCTGATGCTGCAAGGCATGTCCGACTTCATGGGAAGCTACGGATATGGCGGAAATTGAGCGGCCGTAATAGACCGGCTCAGATAAACGCACCACCCGTCTTGTCGGGTCGTAATGGTCTGTTAAAGTGCCTCTTACCGGTTCGACCGGCACGTCGTAAAGACCGTTTATATCTAAAATCCGTCTTGCCGTTTCTGCCCCTGTACGTCCGCTTGAGGCTTCCACTTTTGAATATTTTTCAAAGTTGCTCTTTACTTTAAATTGTGCCCAAAACGACAATCCCAATGCGGCTATTGTTAAAAATATAAACAGCATTTTTTCATCATCCTTTTTCCATGATCATTTCTCTATTACGATTATTTTAATGAGTTTTCTTTCCCGTGTACAGAAATGCGCTTTTTCTTCCGGCTTGGAGCACACAATCCAATCAGCAAAAAGAACATGCCTGCTGAAAACAAATAACAGGCGAAACTGCCGGCCAGTTCTTTCAGAAAATAAAACCAGGAGAAGCTGCCGGAAAAGTGATTATATGAATTCAAATCGAAAATAAACAAAATCACCGCGGATGCCGCCAGCTGCGTACCGATTAAAACCACGATCGTTCTTTGAAAGATCGTCATCTTTTTCATCCTTTTTGTTTTAGTTTATGGAGAAATCCGGTTTTATATGTTTTGTACATTTTTTGAAAAACATCACCGGAAGTGGGACATACTGTTAGAAAAAAGCACGGGTGTGATGGAAGCTATGAAAGTGACGAGTGAGGAAAAGGAACAGCTGAGCACAGCAATCGACCGAATGAATGAAGGACTGGACGCGTTTATCCAGCTGTATAATGAATCGGAAATTGATGAACCGCTTATTCAGCTTGATGATGATACAGCCGAGTTAATGAAGCAGGCCCGAGATAAGTACGGCCAGGAAAAGCTAAATGAGAAATTAAATACAATTATTAAACAGATTTTATCCATCTCAGTATCTGAAGAAGGAGAAAAAGAATGAAATCAAATCGGATATTTATTTCATGGCTCAGGTGGCCGTTATTTATCCGAATCGGGGTTATTATTTTATGTCTGATTCTTTTGTTCGGCCAAATCATTTATATACTTGAGCCTAAGCAGTTCACTTCGGTATTCGAAGGCATTTGGTGGGCTGTCGTTACGGTTTCGACAGTCGGTTATGGAGACTATGTGCCGCACACGCCGCTGGGACAGGCAGCCGGAATACTGCTGATTTTGAGCGGAGCAAGCTTTGTCACAGCATATTTCGCTACGTTATCAGCGGCCGCATTCAGCAGACAGCATCGCTACATCGAAGGAAAAGTTGCTTACAAAGGCCGGGACCACATCATTCTGATCGGGTGGAATGAAAAAACAAACCGGCTTTTGAAGGACCTTCAGCTTGCCGCCCCTTCCAAAACGGTCGTACTAATCGATGAATCCTTAACAGAAGGCCCGCTTATTGAAAACGTTCATTTCATACGCGGGCACGCTGCCGATGATGGGACACTGAAACGGGCCAATATTACTGAAGCGGAATCAGTGATGATTACTGCCGATCAGTATAAAAGTGAAACTGATGCTGATATGCTGTCAGTGCTTACTCTTTTATCTGTTAAAGGGCTTAATCCCCTTGCTTACTGCATCGTCGAGATTTTGACTGACCGTTTTGTCACCAATGCGGAGCGGGCAGGTGCAAACCAAATCATCGGAACTTCAGAATTTATCAGCCGGGCGATGCTGCAGCATTACCAAGTCAAGTTACGGCCGTCTAAACAGCAGAACGGAATCAAGCTGACACTTGATCAGCATGTGGAGCTTCTTGCTGTTCCTGACGAACTAAAGGGAGCGGCTTACAAAACCTGTGTTCTCTATTTCCTTGATCACAACACAACAATTATAGGCGTACAAAAAGAGGAGGGGCCGATGATTTCCCCTCCTCTTACATACAAGGTGCTCGAAACAGATCAATTCCTTGCCATCTAGTGTAACAGAACATCCTCCAATTCTTTCACGAGAGAGGCGCCGATATCCAAAAATGCCGGATCAATTTCCGCGTCCCGCCTTTCCGGTTCGGAAAATTGATTAAACAGTGATTGGAAAGGCCCTCCCTCGGCGTGATCGTCAACATCCGCCTGAAACACCTGTCTCAGCATAAATGGCGTTCCGATCCGGACGGCCGCCCCTCGTTCATCGAGACTGCCCTGTACCGCATTGACGGGAATTCTTAAAAATAAATAGCCGTCTCTATCATCAATTTTATAATCAAAGTAGCCATGATCGTATTCCCAGCCGCCGTTTATCACATAACCGAGCGGCTTCATCACTTGTTCCAGTTCTTGAAGCAGAAAAGACTGCCCATCTATCGCGGAAGGTATTGGTATCATCAGAATGCCCCTTTTTTCACTTATCCTGTCCCGCCGAACAAGACTTCATTCAGAGGCGCCTACATGGAAATCGTTGTTTCTTTCGCGCGGCCAACAGAAAAGAAAGCGCATTCAATTAAGAAGTAAACAGCCATTGCCGCTGCAAGCCATACAGCTGAATCCCAAGACACATAAACAACCGTTGCATAGAGTCCTAATTTAGTGAAAAGAGTATGGGTTCGTTTTAAATGCAAAATCCGATGTACCGCATCGGTAAAAAGGGCAAGCGGCAAACCAATGAGAAGAAAGGCGTGGATGAAAAAATGTGACAGCGTGCCGCCAAAGCTTGAAGAAAACTCTGTATACACGGCATCAAAGGAGATAAGGAAACTTAAAATAGCTGCAGAAAAACCGGCAATGATGAGATGTTTAACCAATTGTTTCATGAACATCAGCACCTTTCTGATTTAATAAAAAGCCGACCGGCAAATGCCAGTCAGCTTTCTCACATTAATCTTCCAGACGTTTTTCAAGCTCTGCTTTTTTCTCTTCAAAGCCAGGTTTGCCGAGTAACGCAAACATATTGACTTTATACGCTTCTACACCAGGCTGGTCAAACGGATTGACGCCAAGGAGGTAACCGCTCATCGCGCAGGCTTTTTCGAAGAAATATACAAGGTATCCAAAAGTATATGCATTCAGCTCAGGAATGTTAACGATTAAGTTCGGAACATTTCCGTCTGTATGGGCAAGCATTGTACCTTGGAATGCTTTTTTGTTAACGAAATCAACAGTTTTACCGGCTAAATAGTTCAAGCCGTCAAGATCGTTATCCGCTTCCTCAATTGTCAGTTCATGTTTAGGCTTCTCTACGTTCAGGACCGTTTCGAATAAATCTCTGCGGCCTTCTTGTACATACTGGCCTAAAGAATGAAGGTCTGTTGAATAGTTCGCTGAAGAAGGATAAATGCCCTTCTCATCTTTCCCTTCGCTTTCTCCGAACAGCTGCTTCCACCATTCCGCAAAGTATTGAAGCGCCGGTTCGTAGTTGATGAGCATTTCAATTGTTTTGCCCTTATTATAAAGGACATTGCGAACAACCGCATATTGGTATGCTGGGTTATCTTCCAGTTCAGATGTTGCAAAATCTTTGCTCGCATCCAGGGCGCCTTTCATCATGTCATCAATGTTGACGCCGCTGACAGCAATCGGCAAGAGACCTACAGCTGTTAAAACTGAATAACGGCCGCCGACATCGTCAGGAATAACAAATGATTCGAAGCCTTCTTCGTTAGAAAGCGTTTTTAATGCGCCGCGCTCTTTATCAGTTGTTGCATAAATCCGCGCTTTCGCTTCTTCTTTACCGTATTTCTCTTCAAGAAGCTTGCGGAAAATACGGAAAGCGATTGCAGGTTCAGTTGTCGTACCTGATTTAGAAATCACATTAATAGAGAAGTCAACATCTTCAAGAAGATCCATGACGTCTCTCATATAAGATGAACTGATGTTGTTCCCGATAAAAATGACTTGCGGATTGCCGCGTTTTGCTTTTGGCAAAGTGTTATAAAACGCGTGATTCAGCGCTTCAATCGCTGCCCGCGCTCCAAGATAAGAACCGCCAATGCCGACAACAAGCAAGACATCAGAGTCAGATTTGATTTTTT
Source organism: Bacillus sp. LR_5 (assembly GCF_042709275.1). Taxonomy (NCBI): domain Bacteria; kingdom Bacillati; phylum Bacillota; class Bacilli; order Caryophanales; family Bacillaceae; genus Bacillus; species Bacillus sp. LR_5. Next base: position 8,322 of record NZ_JAVAXX010000191.1, read on the forward strand.
CCGCACTTTTTTTGATGCGCGCGAATTCTTCTTTATCATAATGTTCAGGGAGGTCCACCCAGCCTAGAAAATCGCTGCCCGCGCCTGTTTTTTCATGGATATTATGGTGTGCTGTTTTTACAAAGTCCCGCAGATATGTAAGTTCATGTTCGTTGAAGAAAGTCAACGCTTTTGAGTAGTCAAAGCGTACATGCGTCATTGCTTGTCCCTCCATAACGGTATAATGTTTTCATCTTTCACTTTATATGAACTTATCTGTGAAATCAAGTCAAGAAGAAAGGGCGGAATGACTGGATTCCGCCCTTTGAGTTTATAGAGACGCGCGAAGGATGGCAAGCACGTCATCTTTGTTCAATTTTTGGAAGTTGCCGAAGCCGCCGTGTTCCATTTCCTTGGCTGCGATATCAGCAATCAGCTCAAGCTTTTCTTCTCCAATATTGTAATCAGCAAGACGAGAAGGCGCACCGAGGCTTGTCCAGAACGCAGACAGTTTATCGATTCCTTCAAGCGCAATTTCTTTATCTGTTTTGCCTTCAGTATCAATGTCAAACATGTTGAGCATGAGGTTTTTGAAGCGGCCTACATTTGTATCAAGCGTGTATCTCATCCAGTTTGGGAACAGTATTGCCAAACCGCCCGCGTGCGGAATATCATATACAGCTGAAACAGCGTGTTCCATTGTATGAGAAGCCCAGTCACCGAAGTATCCCATTTGGAGCGTGCCGTTTAAAGCAATAGTACCAGCATACAAAATCGTTTCACGAAGTTCGTAGTTTTCCAGATCTTCAAGAAGCTTAGGAGCTGTTTCGATGACCGTCTGCAAAACAGCAAAGCACATTCTATCCTGAAGCGGCGTGTTTTCAACATTGTGGAAGTATTGTTCGAATACGTGGCTCATCATGTCAACCATGCCGTATACTGTTTGATTTTCCGGAACGGTGAACGTATTTTCAGGGTCTAAAATTGAGAAACGCGGATGAGTGACATTGCTGCCCCATACAAATTTCTCGTTTGTTTCCCAGTTTGTAATCACGGAATCAGGGTTCATTTCAGAGCCTGTCGCAGCAAGCGTTAAAACAGTGCCAAACGGCAGCGCATCCTCCGCTGTTACTTTTTTGCTGAAAATATCCCAAGCGTCGCCATCGTATTTGACGCCAGCTGCGATTGCCTTTGTACAGTCAATCACACTGCCTCCGCCGACAGCAAGCAGAAAATCAATGTCATGCTCTCTGCAAAGCCCTATGCCTTTTTCCACTGTTGCAAGACGCGGGTTCGGCTCTACACCTGACAGCTCATGAACAACAGCGCCCTCTTCTTTTAAAATGCCTGTGACTTGATCATAAAGGCCGTTGCGTTTAATGCTGCCGCCCCCGTAAACAAGCAGTACATTCTTGCCGTATTGTTTGAATTCTTTTCTTAATTGATCAAGCTGACCTTTTCCAAAAATCAGCTTTGTCGGATTATAATAAGTGAAATTTTCCATAGTAAAACCTCCAAATGATGCTGGTAAAAAACAGATTTTCCATTGTAACATAAGTTGACAAAAAGAAAAAGGGAAGCAGCCAAACGGCTATTTCCCCTTTTTTATAGAGATGCTTTCAAAATTGACAGCACATCTTCTTTGTTGAGTGATTTAAATTGGCCGAATGTACCGTTAGCCATTGCCTTGTCAGCAATTGTGTCAAGCTGCTCATCATTAATATCATAATCAGCAAGACGGTTCGGAGCGCCAAGGCTTGTCCAGAATGCGGACAGCTTATCGATACCTTCAAGGGCAATTTCTTCATCCGTTTTACCTGCTTCTTCAACATCAAACACGCGAACTGCAAGCTGTTTCATGCGGGCAGGGTTTTCAGACAATGTGTGTCTCATCCAGTTCGGGAACAAAATTGCCAGTCCGCCGGCATGCGGAATATCATAAACGGCTGATACTGCATGTTCAATATTATGAGTAGCCCAATCCCCTCTTGCACCCATAGAAAGCATGCCGTTTAATGCGATTGTTCCTGTGTACAGGATCGTCTCACGAAATTCGTAATTTTCGAGATCATTAATCAGCTTAGGCGCTGTTTCAATGACTGTACGCAGAAGTGATTCACACATGCGGTCCTGATACGGCGTGTTTGATACATGATGGAAGTATTGTTCGAATACGTGGCTCATCATGTCAACCATCCCGTAGATCGTGTGGTTTTTAGGTACGGTGAATGTATTCACCGGATCAAGAATCGAAAATTTAGGGAATACGAGCGGGCTGCCCCAGCCGTATTTTTCTTTTGTTTCCCAGTTTGTAATAACAGATCCTGAGTTCATTTCTGAACCAGTCGCAGCGAGAGTCAATACCGTTCCGAATGGCAAAGCATCTTTTGGCTGGTGCTTTTTCGTAACGATATCCCACGCATCACCATCATACTTCGCTCCTGCGGCAATCGCTTTTGTACAGTCGATTACGCTTCCGCCTCCGACAGCCAGCAAGAAATCAATGTTTTGTTCTTTACAGATGGCAACACCTTTATTAACAGTCGACACACGAGGATTCGGTTCCACACCTGCTAATTCATGCACGGTCGCTCCGGCTTTATTCAGCTGTTCAATCACTTGATCATACAGGCCGCTGCGTTTAATGCTGCCGCCTCCGTACACAAGCAATACGTTTTTTCCGTAAGGTTTGAGTTCCTCCGGAAGTCTTTCCACTTCGCCGCGCCCGAAAATTAATTTGGTCGGATTCCAGTATGTAAAGTTTTGCATGACATCTCCTCCTTAGATTTTTTATTATGCAGAATGTCCTCACCACATGTAAAGCAATCAGCTCTCACCGATCAGCATACCAGATGGTTTTATTTTGCAAGATGCTGGGAAAGAAGCTGATATAAGCGAGGGCAGGCCAGCCTCATATGGAGAATGCATGTATAGATTCTCCAATATGTCACAATCTATAACTGTTTTAATAATTCATGGAGGAGGTTGCAAAACATGAGTACCATTCAAAGAATTTGTCTTGTATTAACCATCATTGGCGCCATTAACTGGGGACTGATCGGATTTTTCCAATTTGACTTAGTAGCGGCTATCTTCGGCGGCCAAGGGTCAGCTCTTTCCCGAATCATTTACGGACTTGTCGGAATCGCCGGCTTAATCAACCTCGGTCTGCTATTTAAGCCAAACGAGGAAAGATCACGTGAAGAAGCAGCAAATCCTGAAATGCGATAGGATATCAATCACGCTGAAATAGGATTTTGCATGAAATCAAAAGCACCGAACATTCCTGTCCGGTGCTTTTTTTCATGCTTATTTTTTGATAAGGTCTTTGCGGTTGGACATTTCGATCCACTCTTCAAGCTTATCTTTTAATGTGTTGAAACCTTGTGGTGTAGAAGCTTCTTCGCTTACTTGAGCAGCTTTAGGTTTTCTTGGTTTGCTTTCTTTTTTCTCAGGCGCAGCTTGTGTCGCACGAATTGAAAGGCTGATTTTGCCTTTTTCTTCATCAACAGCAAGTACTTTTACTTGTACTTCGTCGCCAACTGAAAGGTGCTCGTTGATATCTTTTACGAAACCGTGAGTCACTTCAGAAATGTGTACTAAACCTTGAGTTTCTTCATCTAATGCAACAAACGCACCATACGCTTGTAATCCTGTAACTTTACCAGTGTAAACACTGCCCACTTCAAATTTTGCTGCCATTCATAACAACTCCTAAGTTAAATTAAATATCTGTTTATACGCAATTTAAAATTATATCACACATGTCTTATTTCCGCAAAGAAAACTTTTTATTAAAAAATCAGGTTTATGCACAGCAAAAAGGGGGTAAACTGAAAATACCAAAGGCTTTCTAGTATTCCCCCCTTTTATTGGATGCGAACAAAAGGTTCGTATCTTTTTTTTATGTTGTTTTATGCAGGAAGCGTTTCATTCTGACTAACGCTTCTTGAAGCTGTTCGATCGAGGTTGCGTATGAACAGCGGATATACCCTTCACCGCTCGGACCAAACACACTTCCCGGAACAACAGCCACTTTTTCCTGCGTCAGAAGCTCTTCGGCAAACTGCTCCGAGCTCATTCCCGTGCTTTTGATGGATGGAAAAGCATAGAAAGCGCCGCCCGGATGATGACAGCTGAGGCCGATTTCATTGAGCGTTTCCACAAACAAATTCCGTCTTCTTCGGTAGCTTTTTTTCATTTTTTCTACGTCTTCCATGCCGTTCTTCAAGCCTTCAAGGGCGGCAAACTGTGCCATTGCCGGCGCGCACATCATCGCATACTGGTGAATTTTAAGCATTGCATCCCGAAGCACAGGTGGTGCTGCGGCAAAACCGAGCCTCCAGCCCGTCATCGCAAACGCTTTTGAAAAGCCTGAGATGACAACCGTCCGTTCCTTCATTCCCGGTAAAGCCGCTATG